>CAZBEL010000158.1:0-4487 GCA_964490885.1 uncultured bacterium | reverse complement strand
CCGGCAGTTGTCCTGAAACGGGTTCCTTTTGGCGAAAGCAGCCTGGTGGTGCGCTGCTTTACCCAAGAAAAGGGGAAGCTGGGTCTCTTGGTGAAAGGTGCCCGGCGGAAAAAGAATCCCCTTGCGGCCTATTTTCAACCAGCGAACTATTTAGATTTAGTTTTTTATTATAAACCTACCCGCGACCTGCAAACCGTGTCTAAGGTGAATTTTAACCGCCAGTGGATCCATGCCCACAACGACCTGAAAAGGATTACCTATATGCTGGCGGTGATTGAACTCACTGACAAAACCCTTGCGCAAGAAGACACCCATGCCGATTTATTCCAGGAGTTGGTTCAGGTTCTAACAGCCATGGATGCCCCGTCGGAAAGGTTAAATTTGATCTTTTGGTATTTTGAATTGCGTCTGTTGACCTTGTTGGGATACCAGCCCGATTTTAAAAAACGTGATTTCCCAGGTCTCATGTTCCCCAATCCTGACCAGGGGCCTCATAGTGGTGAAATACTGGATACTTTATTGAAAGGAAACTTACAAGAGCCAGCATTTCTACGGGCCTTGCAGTCGTTACGAATCACGTCCCGGGATAGGAAAATCGTTAGTGATTACATTAATACCCATTTACGCTATCATTTTGAAGGTTTGGGAGAACTCAAATCGTTGAAGGTATTGCGGGAGGTGTTGACCTAAGTGGTGGCGTCCGTTTACCGGGGGGCCCTTACTCAGAGGGGAAAGGAAACATTCGTATTGGGGTCGCAAGGAGAGACCTTTTTTAAAAATGACAACATTTGGTCGGGTTATCTGACACACTGGTGTAACCAGAAGGTTTGCGGGCGGTATTTACCTCAGAGGGAGTACACTACGGGGAAACCAATTGTATTGTTATGGCCTGATGTTCCTGCAAACCCGGTGCCCTACATGGAACTTTATTACAACGAGCGGTTAGTAAAGTACTGGGCTTCCTCCTTTGGTCATAACGCCATCAACGTGGCGGGGCGGATTTATAATTTTTCCCATCTGCTGAACGAGAATGAGGTCATGACCCCTGAAGAGTACTTTTACCGACCAGCCTTGGGTGAATTTGCCCCCTCGCCAAATAACGGGAGATTCGAAATATTACCCAATGGCCAGGTATATTACGACAAATTTGGGCGCAGTTTCATGCGCTCCATTCATGTTCTCCGCGTGGAAGGGATTGACGTGCAAAAACTTAGCAATATTTTTCAGAATGAACTGGATAGGATTCACTCAGCGCCGGTGAATCCCCGCAAGCCGGAGAAGTACAGCGAGTTTAATTTTTTCAACCGTAGTTGCACTACGATCATTCGGGATGGCCTGATTAAATACGGTTTTTCAGGAATCAAAGGCGTACTACCACGGGACTTTTTTGTGAGCGCAGCCGCGCGACTGTTGTCTCTTCGATGGGACCAGTCCCTTGAGGTCCGCCTATTCATTATACCTCAGTTGAAGGTTCCCGAGGCCCCCTATAGTCAGGTTACGCCCTTGTTTAATCCTTTAAATCGCTTCAAATTCCGCCAGTTACCGAAAATGACCTGATCATGCGTTATCAATTACAGTCCGACCAGGGGGGGCTCACCTTTCGCCCAAAGCTATTTACCGAAGCTATCAAGATACTGATTGGTGTGAATACAGGTGTCTTTTTCCTGCAGTATATTACCCGGGGAGAGTTAGACCTGACGAGGATCTTCGGCCTTTCACCTGATACAGTATGGCCGTTGATCTGGCAACCCGTAACCTACATGTTTGTACATGGAGGCTTTTTTCATATCCTCATCAATATGTTTGTGTTATGGATGTTCGGTTCCGAGATGGAATCAATCTGGGGACAGAAGGCCTTTCTAAAATATTATTTCCTCACTGGTGTAGGTTCTGGTTTGGTTTGGTTGCTGTTTAATTTAGGGAATTCCAATACCGTGCTCATTGGCGCTAGTGGGGCCGTATACGGAATTCTTTTAGCTTACGGCATGATGTTCCCAAACCGTTTGGTTTACCTCTATTTTATAGTACCCATAAAAGTAAAATGGTTTGTCCTTTTTCTAGGGGTAGTGGCTTTTTTCTCTTCCCTGGGAAGCAGTTCGAATATCAGCCACATCACCCATCTTTCGGGGATGGTGATCGGTTACCTCTATCTTAAGTATTACTGGCGGTGGAAGGACGTGCGTTTCAACATCCACAAACAGGTGGAGGAGATTAAGAGCTTCTACACGGACCGTAAGTTCAGTCAACGCCGGAAGTTGGAACAAGAAGTGGATCAGCTGTTGGATAAAATCAACGAAGTGGGCTACGATGGCTTGACGGACGCGGAGAAGGATCGTTTATATCAAGCCAGTGAGCGCTTATCCCGCTACCGGAAAAAGGATTAACGCAGAAGAAGGACTTTCTGGTCTAGCCGGTAGTTTCCAGCAAAAAGACAAATAAGATAAAGACCGCTGGCTAAGCTTTTTCCCTGTTGCGAATTTCCATCCCAGGTGATGGTGTAATCCCCCACGGCATAATTGCCATCTATTAAAGTAGCCACTTCTTCTCCTGTAATATTGTAGACTTTAATGGCAATTCTCTTCGGTTCACCGACTTTTATTTTTAACTCAGTAATGGCATTGAATGGGTTAGGGTGTGCTGTTTCCCAGGAAAGCCTAGGGTAGGTTACTGTTATTCGCCGAGTACCCGCGAAGGTTTCTACTCCAGAGTAGGATATATAGCTGAGTTGATAATCGTAGGTTTGGCCTATACGTACCGTTCGGTCTATGAACTGGTACTGAGTGGATTGTGTCGTGGACCCTTGCCCACGTAACCTTACTTCGCTGCGGTAATCCGCCAGGCAGTATAGTCTTTCACCAGCTAAACCACGGTATAACACAAATCCCAAGTTCTGAATTTCCGAGGCCGTTGTCCAATGCAATAAGACGACACCCTCTTTTGTGGTAGCGATCCACGAACTCAACTGGACCGGCAGCGAGGCGTCACTGCTGGTATCGAAATACAATTGGTCAAATTCCGCTCCCGTTCTGGCAGTAGTCGATGTGGAGTGAATCGCTACGAAGCCGAAGTATCCATCATCGAAGGTGGTGTACGTATTATCCGTTACGGTTCCCTGGCTAATATTGACGTTACTCTGGCTAGGGGCGTTCGAGGCCACAGCCCCCTCGCCGTTGCTAGTAGGTAGGGTGGAAGTGTAGAGGGTCCAGACGGAGCTGCTGGTTCGTGTGACCCGGACTAAAAAACAGATATCAGTGAGACCGGTGGGCACCGAGCCGGAAGATGTTAGAATATTTGTTGCGGTTCCGTTGGTCACTCTTTGTAAAACAATTTCGTCCCCTCCTGAACTGTCACCAAACCTGACTCGGTAGCCATCTACAGTGACCGACTCGAGGTTACTCTCGTTAGCCCACAGCCAAACGATACTATGGTTGGAATTGGTGGCAGCCTGGCTGCGGCGTCCCCACCAAAAACCCCACGATTGGCTGCTCCCCCAGGAACCGCTCCGCTGAGTGCTGATGTATTGGGAAGTGGAACCATCATTGGGGGCATTTAAGCGCAGGGTTTGAGAGTTGGAAGCCCCGGCACCGCAGGTGCTGTTGGTCACAATTTGCCAGGAACCTGTATCTCCACCCCAAAGTGGGCTGGAAGTAAAATCACCATCGTCGAAAGAGTCCACCACCTGACACCAACTGGTGTTTAACCATAAACCGTAGCATAGAATGAATAATAAGCCTTTATAATTGGAATGCATAGTATATCACCGTTGATTATTACTTAAACTATGGTTAATAACATACGAATTTATTGATTATTAACCGATATTTACACTGAAGGTTACCTTTTGGCAGCTAAAATTTCAAGTATTGAATGTATAGCATGAGCACTGCCTATTCGTAAGTGACAACCGACACAGTGTTAAAGAAAAAGGATTGGTAATTGACCAATCCTTTACAATTGCGAATGTTAGTGATCAGTTGTTCAAGTATTACGGCTATTTTTACCCCGTCCCCACTCGGAGTACCCGTTCGTCCCCGTTATAGTCCTTAATGAGGGCAGTTTTTTTAAACCCTTCCGCTTGAAAAACAGCTCTAGCCTGTTGCGGATGGTCTCCCAACCCAACTTCCATGACGATCCAGCCTCCCGGGCTTAAGATCCAGGGTGCCAAATACGCTAACCGGCGGTAAAAAGTGAGCCCGTCAGCATGGTCAGTAAGGGCCATGTGGGGTTCGTATTCCTGGATTTCGGGCATCAGGATAGGGATTTCATCAGCAGGTATGTAGGGAGGATTGGAGACGATTAGATCGAAAGAACCCTCCGGAACGTGGCTCAGAATATCCCTTTTTTTGAAGGTGACGTTTTTTACCTCCAAGTCTTGCGCATTTTTACGAGCTATATCTAATGCTTCTTCCGAGACATCCAGGGCGATGATATCGGCGTGGGGAAGTTCCTTGGCTAAGCTAAGAGCCACGCAGCCGGAGCCCGTGCCC
>CAZBEL010000157.1:0-4496 GCA_964490885.1 uncultured bacterium | reverse complement strand
TGGATATATCGTAGGCATTAACATTGCCGTATTAGTTTTCCTGGGGGGAGCTATAAACTGGCTGGTGGCTATTCCCATTTATGCCGCTTCACACTCCTGGCCCATTGCCGACGGGAATCCTGTTGCAGCCGTGGATTGGGCCGGACAGATCTGGTCGCAAAAAACCCGTTACTTAGGGGTGGGAGCCATGATAATCGGGGGCCTATGGGCGCTGGTTAGTTTGCGAAATTCCATTTTATCGGGCATTAAGACCAGTTTAGGATCAATGAGTAACAAGAAGGGCGAGGAGCCGGTGGCCATACCCCGTACCGAACGGGATCTTTCTATGAAATGGGTGGGAATTCTTCTCCTGGTGTCGATTATTCCCATTTTCGGGGTTTACTATTATGTTATTCAGTCGCCTTTGCCTTCCCTGTTCATGGCGTTCATTATGATTGTGGCTGGCTTTCTATTTTCCGCCGTGGCCGCGTACATGGCTGGATTAGTGGGTAGTTCTAATAATCCCATTTCCGGAGTAACTATCGCCACGATCTTATTCTCTTCCCTGGTGCTTTTAGCCCTAGTAGGAACGCAATCTGTTGCTGGGCCGGCCGCTGCCATCTTTATCGGTGCCGTTGTCGCCTGTGCGGCTGCCATCGGTGGGGATAATATGCAAGACTTAAAAGCCGGTTACCTGGTTCACGCTACTCCCTGGAAACAGCAGGTCATGCAAGCCATTGGGGTCCTTTCGGCAGCAGTGTTTATCGCTCCAGTCTTAATATTGATCCAGAAAGCATACGGGATTGGTGTGGCAACTCCCGAGCATCCCAACCCCCTCTCGGCTCCCCAGGCGACCCTCATGGCGTCTGTAGCCGAGGGTGTTTTTCATCAAAACTTACCCTGGACCATCATCGTAATTGGAATGCTCATTGCGATTCTGGTCATTATTCTCGATAAAATCCAGGAATCGCGGGGGAGTCAATTCCGCCTACCGGTCCTGGCTGTTGCGGTGGGCATTTATCTGCCCTTTGAATTATCGGTCCCCATATTCCTGGGAGGTCTTATCGCCTGGGCAGTAGGAAAAACCTTTAAAAGGCAACACACTGACTTATCCGCAGACCAGCAAGGGCTGGTCTTGAAACTTGCCGGAAATCGGGGCCTACTGTTTGCTTCGGGGTTAATTACTGGAGAAGCCTTGGTGGGCATTCTCATGGCCATTCCCATTGTTATCTCCGGTAAGGCTGATGTCCTGGCTATCGTCAAAGAACCGTTGGGCTCCTGGCCAGGGGTGATCCTGCTGATTCTCGTGGCAATCTGGTTGCGGAACGTGGCCACTCCCAATCAGGACGATTTGACTTCCAAACCGGAAGGTAACTAGTCCATGGGTATCACGCCTGATTTGCTTCAACGTTTGCCAAAAGTTGAGTTGCACTGCCACCTTGATGGTAGCCTCCGGGTGGAAACGATTATTGATATTGCCCAAAAAGAACATATTCCTTTACCGACTACAGATCCCAAACAGTTGAAAAAACAGCTTTCGGTAGGAAAGCATCGTGGTTCTCTGGAGGAATACATCGCCCGTTTTGAGACTACTCTTAAAGTGTTGCAAACGCCTGAAAGTTTGGAGCGTGTTGCCTACGAATTAGTGGAAGATGTAGCCCGGGATAATGTCCGTTATCTGGAAGTGCGGTACTCACCCATCCTGCATACCCACCAGGGTATGACGGCGGAGGATTCGATCTTAGCAGTGCGCAAAGGACTACAACGGGGTCGCGCGGACTTTGGAATTCGAGCAGGGATCATCGTTTGTGGTATCCGGAATATTGCCCCTGAAGTGTCCATTAAATTAGCCGACTTGACTGTGCAGTATAAAAACAAGGGCGTGGTGGGTTTTGATCTCGCCGGGGTCGAAGAGAATTTCCCTGCCAAGCATCACCGGGAGGCCTTTTACCTGATTCTGAACAATAACATTAACGCCACCATCCATGCCGGCGAAGCTTTTGGCCCTGCCTCCATCCATCAGGCCGTACACTACTGTGGTGCCCATCGCATTGGTCACGGGACGCGACTGAAAGAAGATAAAGATTTAATGAACTACGTGAATGACCATCGGATTACACTGGAAATATGTCTGTCCTCCAACTGGCATACCCATTCCATTCGATCATTAAAACAACATCCCTTGAAGTACTACTACGATCAGGGAATTCGGGTCACCCTCAATACGGATAATCGTCTCATTTCAGATACAACACTTACAAAGGAATTTATACTGGCCCACAAACTGTTCGGTTTTAACCTCCACGACTTTCGCGAGATTACCATCACGGCCATGAAAAGTGCCTTTTTGTCCTATCAGGAGCGAAAACAGCTGATCCGGAGCATTGCAGAAGAGTTAGAAGCAGAGTTCAACATTTTCCCAGAGTTCTTAAAACGGTATCAGATATCAGGGAGGGGTCAATGAAATCTGAAGAAATCAAGGTTCAATTCCGTCCGGAAAGTTTGATGATGTCCTACGGGTACCGACCGGAATGGTCCGAAGGTGCCTTGAAATGTCCAATTTTCCAAACTTCCACTTTTGTTTTTAATACAGCAGAGGAAGGTAAGGCGTTTTTTGAAGTCGCCTATGGTCTTAGAAAACAACGACCGGGTGAAAAGTTAGGGCTGATTTACAGTCGGTTAAATAATCCCGATCTAGAGATTTTAGAAAACCGGTTAACGTTATGGGATCAGGCCGAGGATTGCGCCGTCTTCGAAAGCGGTATGTCGGCCATTGTCACAACTCTCTTAGAGTTCCTTCAACCGGGTGACTTGTTACTGTACAGTAAACCAGTCTATGGTGGGACTCACCATTTCATTAACTACTTCCTTACGAAATATGGTATTCAGATTTGCGGTTTCCACGCTGATAATACGGAAGCGGAAATTCATCAGAAACTGGAAAAAACTGGTCTGGCTAAAAGCTTAAAGTTAATTTATGTAGAAACACCCGCTAACCCAACGAATGCCATCATTGATCTAAAACTTTGTCGCAGAGTAGCCGAACACTACGCTATCGACGAACCGGTTCTATTGGCTGTGGATAATACCTATATGGGTCCACTTTGGTCGCAGCCCCTAAAGTTGGGCGCCGATTTAGTGCTCTACTCCGCAACAAAATATATTGGTGGACACAGCGACCTCATCGCCGGTGCTGTTCTGGGATCTCATGCAGTCATTGATAGGATAAAAAACCTAAGAACCTTTATGGGGAATATGGCCGGTCCCTGGACGGGTTGGCTGCTCATGCGCAGTTTAGAGACTTTGAAAGTACGCATGGAAACCCAGTTAAATAATGCCCTACAGGTAGCCCAATTCCTTCAAGACCACCCCAAGGTGGAAAAGGTTTTCTATTTAGGAACCATTCCCAAAACTTCTCCCCAATATGCCCTTTATAAACGGCAATATTCTTCTCCTGGTGCCATGCTCAGCTTTAATATAACCGGTGGAGAACATGAAGCCTTCCGGGTGCTAAATCATCTTAAACTAATCAAATTGGCTGTAAGCCTGGGCGGGACCGAATCCCTGGCAGAACATCCTCAAACCATGACCCACGCCGACGTGCCCGAAAAAGAGAAACAAGCCATGGGGATAACCGAGAAAATGATTCGCTTATCCATCGGTGTGGAATATGTCGAGGACTTAATCTGGGATTTAAAGCAAGCGCTAGATACAATTTGATCGCCACGATCTAACGGCAGCGACTTAAAGTGTTAGATCCTAACTCACTCTTTTAAAATACTATTCTTTACTTTGGTTTTACCAGAGTACGAATTAAGAGCGTATCATTAGGGTTGACCACATCTCTGGCGGAACCAGTAATTCCCTTGATATCGGGATTAGCACCATGTTCAAGTAAAAACGTCACCACTTCTTTATGACCATTTGCAGTGGCTACGATCAATGCTGTACCACTAGTATAATCCTGAAGATTTACTTTGGCACCCTTGTCTACCAAGTATTTTACAACATCTAAGTGTCCTTTTTCGGCAGCATAGATTAAAGCCGTTCGCCCATAATAATCCTGGAAATTGATTTCCGCCCCCTCTTTTATTGCTGCCATGACCCCCTTTAAATCACCTGCTTTTGCGGCATTTTGAAGATCTTCATTCTTTTGAAAAGTACTTTTTCCACACCCCGCAAGAAACAGCACGGTGAGTAACCCAACAACGATTGTGTACGATGTATTACGTTCCATCCGTAAGACCTCCCTGTGTATCAATTTGTATTGTACGACGAGTCAACTATTTATTACAAGCACTCCTTGGGAAATGGTTCCTGACTATCTCAGCTGTAATGGACGGTAAGTATTTTTTTCAAACGGGATTCGTATTATGCCAGCATCGGCATTAAAATTCATGAAAATAACTACACGAGGAATAGTTAAGACGGTAGCTATTTCAACTACCGTTCATGGAGTACACCCGGAAGGACTCGAACCCTCAACCTTCTGGTCCGTAGCCAGACGCTCTATCCAA
>CAZBEL010000156.1:0-4516 GCA_964490885.1 uncultured bacterium | reverse complement strand
CTAAGACGAAGGCCGCTGCCTTGTTCCCGCTGGCGTGGGCCCAGGAGTCATAATACACTGACCAGTTAAGATCGGCCACCGACCCTACCGTTGGCAGGGTACAATTGGTCACCAAGGCAATTCCCGCTACAGCGGCCAGTGTCGTGGCTAGAGCCAATGTCCCTTCGCCAATCATACCCCCGTAACCAATGAATCGTGCATCTGAAAGACGATCCAACTGTTTCGAGGTCGTGCCCGAAGCCACGAGCCCGTGAAACCCGCTGATGGCGCCACAAGCAATGGTTACAAACAACAGGGGAAAGATAGGGGGTGCTCCTTCCCCAGTCAGACGGACCGCTGGTGCGTCGACGGACGGTTGTGCAATCAAAATCCCTAAATAAAGGAGCCCCAAACCCACTAACAGCTGGTGGCTGTTAATGTAATCCCGGGGTTGGAGCAGAAACCAAACGGGTAACAGACTGGCGATGGCTGAATAGGTAAAGAGGAAGATGACCCAGACATTGGTTGCGGAGGTTTTGCTCATTCCCAGGGCCTCCAGACTAACAGGAAAGCGAACGCCAACGGCGATAAAAAGATACAACAGTCCCAACACAATGAGTGATGGAACCAGGGCGCCCACATGCCTTTTATAGATCACCCAACCAATGGCGATGGCCAACAGGATCTCAACATTGATAGGAATCACGGAGGCTGGAACGGCGACGAATAAGTCCGCAATAGCCATGGCAAAAACCGCCAGTACAAGCCACGTAAGTAAAAGGACAAAGATGAGAAACATGGTCCGGGTGCGGGTATTCATGACGCGAGCGGTGATGTCTGCCACACTGCGCCCCTTCTCCCGCACGCTCATGACCAGTGCGCCAAAATCGTGCACGGCACCCATGAATACCGTTCCTAAAACAACCCATAAAAGCGCCGGTAACCAACCCCAAAAGGCAGCCACGCAGGGACCAATGATTGGCGCCGCTCCGGCTACAGAAGTAAAATGATGTCCGAATAAAATGTGCTTACGAGTGGGGACATAATCGAGGCCATCCTCAAACTCATGGGCCGGTGTAACCAGCGACGTTTCCTCAATCGCATAAATCCTCTTCCCAATAAAACGTGCATAGAAACGGTAACCAACAAAAAACATCCCCAGACCAAAGACCATTAGTACCAGAGAGTTCATGGGTTCCCTAAACGATAATTGGTGTAGGCTTACCTATCAGTTTCATCACCACCTGAACGACGCCCCTGGTATCCAGTTTCAACACCTGGAGTAGTTGATCCCGGGAACCCTGAGGAACAAACTCATCGGGTAGCCCCAGGCGGCGAAGAACACCCTCATATCCCCGCTCGCTTAACCAGGAAGCGACACCGTCCCCAAATCCACCAGCAACAACTCCCTCTTCCAATGTCACCACAACGGCAAAACGCTTTCGCACTCGTTCTAAAACTTGCTCATCCATTGGTTTGATAAAGCGGCAGTTCACGACCTCACAGGAAATATGCTTTTTCCGTAACGTCTCAGCGGCCTGGAGGGCTGCGTAAACCAGCGGTCCCACCGCCAGAATCACCACGTCTGTCCCCCGTTTCAAAACCTCCCAGCTTCCAATTGGTAACAGTTCCGCCTGCTGATTTTCTTGGAATTCCACCGCCCTGGCCTTTGGATAGCGAATAGCGAAAGGATGGTCTCCCTGGTTGAGGGCCGTGTAGAGTAGATGCCGAAACTCGTTCCCATTTCGGGGAGCAGAAACAATCATATCCTGAATACAGCGTAAATAGGCGATATCCAGGGCACCGTGATGAGTTGGGCCATCTTCCCCGGCAATGCCCGCCCGATCCAGGCAAAAAACAACTGGTAAGTTCTGTAGGGCCACATCGTGGGTGATGTGATCAAAAGCGCGCTGGAGAAAGGTGGAATACACGGCCACAATGGGTCGGATCCCCTCGGTGGCCAATCCTCCGGCAAAGGTGACGGCGTGACCCTCGGCAATTCCTACGTCAAAGTAACGATTAGGAAATTCCCGGGAATACGGTACTAGTCCAGTGCCTTCCCGCATGGCCGCCGTAATGCAGACCACCTCCGGTTGGTTGCGGGCTAACTCACAGGCTAAAAAGCCAAACACATTCTGGAAAGAAGGCACCTCGGAAGCAACTGTTACCCGTCCCCTATCCGGTTTCTGGTTGTGCTTGTTAGGTTGCACCCCGTGGTATTTAATGGGATCCCTCTCTGCTACCCCCATTCCCTTCCCCTTTTTGGTAATAAGATGCAATAGAACCGGTGTGGGGATATCCTTAATATTCTGTAAGGTCCGGATCAATTCCTCAATATCATGTCCATCGATGGGGCCAAAATAACGAAATCCCAATTCATCAAAAATAATCCCCGGTACCACCAGGTTTTTTAGACTCTCTTCCATTTTCTTTAATAAAACCCGTGCCGGTCGCGTTCCTATGGGGAGGGCGCCGGTAAAATCCCAAATCTCGTTTCGGATACGGTTGTACAGAGGATTAGTCACTACCCGGTTCAAGTGGGTGCGGATGGCCCCTACATTGGGGCTAATGGACATTTCATTATCGTTCAAGACAACTAATAATTGGCGCTTTTGTTGACCGGCGTTATTCAACCCTTCGTAGGCCAGTCCCCCTGTCATGGCACCGTCTCCGATGATGGCCGCGACTCGAAAATCCTCCCCGTGGAGATCCCGTGCAATGGCAATACCTAAGGCTGCGGAAATGGACGTGGAGGCATGACCGGCCCCGAAAACGTCATATTCGCTCTCCGAGCGTTTTAGAAAGCCACTAAGCCCGCCGTATTGGCGAATAGTCTTTAACTGCTCAAACCGTCCCGTGAGGAGTTTGTGGGCATAGGCCTGATGACCCACATCCCAGACGATCTTATCGTGAGGGGCATCGTAAACGTAATGCAGGGCCACGGTCAATTCCACCGCTCCTAAAGTAGAGGCCAGATGTCCACCCGTTTGGGTCACTACTTCGATGGTGTATTCCCGGATCTCCCGGCACAGTTTCCTGAGTTGTTTGATCTCCAGCGCTTTTAAATCGGCGGGGCGCTGTATAGTTGGTAAAAGCTCAAGCGGCATGGGTAGAGGCCTTAACCACTTTCCGGGAAAGGGAAAAAGCAGGATTAAAACAATATTCGTGAAAAGTAGTTACTCCATCCAACTCGGGATGGAAAGAGAGTCCTATGTGTTTACCTTCCTGGACAGCGCAGGGGGACCCTTCATGCTCTGCTAAAACAGTTACGCCTGTTCCAATGCGGGCGATCTTTGGTGCCCTGATGAACGTGGCGGGTAGGGTAATCGTTGAACCGTTGAGGTTTACCTTTAACTGCTCATTAAAAGAATGGATCTGGCGACCATAAGCGTTGCGGTCAACATCCACATCCAAAAAATGGAGGCACTGGACTCGGGGATCTTTTACCTTCCGGGCCATAAGAATCAAACCGGCACAGGTTCCTAAGACGGGTTGGGACTGGGCAAAGTGTTTCAAGGGGTCTAAGAGGTGGTTTTGCACTATTAACCGCGTCTGGGTTGTGGACTCTCCCCCGGGCAGAATCAGGCCATCTAATTGATCCAGGTCATGGGGATAGCGAACTAAAATGCACGCGTACCCCAGTTGGGCAAGTAGGCTTTGGTGTTGGGAATAATCTCCCTGAAGGGCTAAAACCCCTATTTTCACTACCAGCCCCGTTCCTGGAGCATTTGTTCAGCTGGGATTTCGCTAATATCCAAACCCTTCATGGCAGCCTTTAGGCCAGAGGAAATTTCCGCCAATTTCGCTGGATCGTCGTAATAGGTTGTCGCCTCCACGATGGCTTTGGCACGGGCTGGCGGATCTTCGCTTTTGAATATGCCCGAACCCACAAAAACGGACTCGGCACCCAATTGCATCATCAGAGAGGCATCAGCCGGCGTGGCAATACCGCCTGCGGCGAAATTTGGCACCGGGAGTTTCCCTAACTTGGCTACTTGCTTCACCAAACTGAACGGTGCCCCCATTTCCTTGGCCATTGCCATGAGTTCCTCCTGACCACAGGTAGTGAGGTGGCGAATTTGATCCATAACCTTCCGCATATGGCGCACGGCTTCCACGATATTGCCACTACCCGCTTCCCCTTTAGTGCGGATGAGAGCGGCCCCCTCACCAATCCGGCGCAGGGCTTCTCCCAAATCCCGGCAACCACAGACGAATGGGACCTTGAAATCGTGTTTCCAGATATGGTTGGCCTCGTCAGCTGGGGTTAAAACTTCACTTTCGTCGATGAAATCGATCTCTAGAGCCTCTAAGATCTGGGCCTCGGCAAAGTGTCCGATGCGACATTTCGCCATCACCGGGATGGATACTGCCGCTTGGATTTCCTTAATCATGGCGGGATCACTCATGCGAGCAATGCCCCCATCTTTGCGAATATCTGCTGGAATGCGTTCTAGAGCCATCACCGCTACGGCCCCGGCCTCTTCGGCGATTTGTGCCTGCTCGGGCGTGGTCACATCCATGATCACCCCACCCT
>CAZBEL010000155.1:0-4520 GCA_964490885.1 uncultured bacterium | reverse complement strand
GGGGTGAAAACGGGCCCCTTTAAGATTTGGAATGCTCGCGGTGACTTGGTGCTTACAGGAAATTATATCCAGGATATAAAAGATGGTGAATGGCGCTGGTATCGCCAGAAAAAGAGCCTTGATTCCCTGGTCACGTACCAGAAAAATATTTATCAAGGGCCTTATCAGGTTTGGCACAAAAATGGTCGTTTAGCGGTAACGGGATTGTATCAGGCCGGTCTGCGGGAAGAGGAGTGGCGCTGGTATTCGAAAAATAAACAACTGGATTCTTTAAAGACTTACCAACGGGGAGTTCTACACGGTCCTTGCGAGATCTACTACCCCGAAGTTCCTGTGGAGAAAGGGAAACCGGTGAGAATTCTGGCTTTTTCGGCTGCCTATTTTCAGGGGAAATTGGAAGGGGTAGCAAAATCCTTTTATCCGAATGGCGCCAGTAAGGAACAGTGGACCTATTCCCAAGGGGTTCGTAATGGACCTTATAAAATTTGGTCAAGCAGTGGAAAACTAGTTGAGACGGGATCCTATTCCCAGGGACAATTGCACGGTGTGATCACACGCTGGTATCAGAGTGGGAAATTGGCTTCCAAGACCATGTTTGACCAGGGGCGCCTTCATGGGATCATGCGGATTTATAGTCCTTCCGGCGTGTTAACAAAAGAACAGTATTTCCTTTTCAATAAGCCCCATAGTGCCTTTGAATATCACGATAACCGTCGCTTGAGAGCTATTCGCTTATTTGACCGGGATGGCGAAATACTATGGGAGCGCACCTGGAACGTATACGGAAAAGAAACGACCTCTCCCGAGCAACAAGTTGGTCTCCGTAAAGAAACTGAATTGTATCTTACCGGTGATTTAAAATATGAGTGTACATATAAAGGGGAAGTGAAACACGGCGTTGAATGGACGTTTAATGCACAGGGTGAGTGGACAACCCTTACTTTATACAATGAAGGGATTCCTTATTTAACGCGCGTAAAAACGCCAGATAGCATTTACCCCATTGACGATGTTAATCCCGGTAGTCTGTTATCCCTGCATATTGCCATGGAATAGCATGGAGGTAAGAACTATTTTAACGTAATTTTTCGTGTAATGAAGGAAACTCTATTAACCTCCTTGCAACACTGGGGTCCCCCCTTATTAACGATAGTTGTCGGAATTCTCTTGGGCTGGGCGTTCCGTCATTTTTTCCATTCTCGAATAAAAAAACTCACCGATAAAACTCGCTGGCGGGGGGATGATGTCGTCCTGGCTGCTGTAGAGAAATATATTCTGCTCTGGTTTTTCTTGGGGGCCGTTTCCCTGGCGACTGGTGGTATTGAGATTGCGGCTCCTT
The DNA here is from genome assembly GCA_964490885.1 of uncultured bacterium. Lineage (GTDB taxonomy): Bacteria > Fidelibacterota > Marinisomatia > Marinisomatales > TCS56 > CAZBEL01. Next base: position 3,181 of record CAZBEL010000155.1, on the reverse strand, counting down.
ATAATCGCTATTTATCCATCACTCTTTTAGCCCTTTTAATATTTTCTATTACTATGGCTATCTCTAAGGTAGCTGTAGGCCTTCTGGAAGTTTGGTCAGAGCGCCAGGGTTCCCGCTTTCCATCTACTGCTATTTTCGTCAATCTGACCCGGATCATCGTCATTTCCATTGGTGTCCTCATTATCCTCCAGACCATGAACATTTCTATAACCCCCCTACTCACAGCACTGGGTGTTGGGGGTTTGGCTGTTTCCCTGGCCCTTAAGGATACCCTGTCCGATTTTTTTGCGGGCTTGCATATTCTTCTTTCCCAAAAGGTAAAGATCGGGGATTTTGTGCGCTTGGATTCAGGGGAGATGGGCTACATTACGAATATCACCTGGCGTAATACATCGATGCTGGAAAGGGCCAATAATGTTATTACGATCCCCAACACACGCCTTTCCAGCGCCATCATTAAGAATTTCGATGCCGGGGATCCGTCTTTCTCGGTGAAATTATCTGTGGGGGTCGCTTACGACAGTGATTTAGAACATGTGGAACGGGTTACTCAAGAAGTTGCCAACGCTGTTGTGCAGTTGGTGGACGGAGCTAAAAAAGATTTTGAACCCATTGTTCGGTTTAAAGAGTTTGGTGAGAGCAGTATAAATCTGGTTGTTTACTTTCGGGTCTTAAAATATGGCGACCACCATTCCCTAGTGCATACTTTTGTTAAGGAACTCCATGACCGTTACAAGCAAGAGGGAATTGAAATTCCTTTCCCGATCCGTACGGTGGTCCACAAAAATCCTGCTCCATGAGGATCTGGCTTGTCTGGGGTGCACTCCTTTTAGCCCTGGCCATTATATTAGGGGCCTTTGGGTCCCATACTCTGCAATCGCGCCTGACTGCTGATCATTGGTCCATTTACCAGACTGCTGTGCGTTACCATCTGATCCATGGAGTGGGTCTGCTTCTCATAGGGATCCTGGGTTTTCAGGTATCGGCAGGAGTAGTCCAACTTCCTGCCATGCTTATTTTATTGGGTACGGTAATTTTTTCCGGTAGCCTGTATCTCTTAGTGTTAACAGATCTTAAATGGTTGGGGGCGATTACGCCTTTCGGCGGTTTAGCCTTGGCAGGGGGGTGGCTGCTCTTAGCCTTCAATGTCTGGAAACACCTTCCCGAATGAAGTTATTGCTAAAACCCTTTACCCCAGCGTTGTGGGATCTCTATTCGCAGCACGGACATTTCCACGATGGAGATGCCGGGTTGGATTTATTCATCCCTCAGGATCAGACAATCCCCGCAGGAGAGACCGTGTTTATTCACCTCCAGGTGGCGTGCGAGAGTGAAGGAAACCGCCCCTATTTACTTTTACCGCGTTCTAGTATTTCTAAAACTCCTCTGCGCATGGCCAATTCCATTGGTTTAATTGACGGGGGTTACCGAGGGGAACTCATTGCCGCTGTGGACAACATCAAAACCGAATCGTACCAAGTGGTGTTTGGCCAACGGCTGTTTCAAATCATTGCTTTAGATGGTTCCCCCATACACCTTCAATTAGTAAAGGCTTTATCCACCACGGAACGAGGGGAAGGTGGCTTTGGCAGTACCGGTGTTTAGGGTTTTTCATAACACTTTAGTCGAGTTTATACAGTGTTAATAACTTTAGCACTCTCTTTATAAGAGTGCTAAATAATCATTGATCTATAGAATTTATCCTCAATAAATTCCCTGCTGCATTTGCAGCAAAAGTGGAGTGAAAGGTTTACTAGTTTAACGCATTCAAACAATCGGGAGACAGACAATGAGTTTGAAAATCAAGCCTTTAGCAGACCGAGTTGTGGTTGAACCTGCCCCTGCTGAAGAAGTATCCAGCGGGGGTATTATCCTTCCTGACACGGCCAAAGAGAAGCCCCAACAGGGGACGGTGGTAGCCGTTGGTCCGGGGAAGGTATCTGATTCGGGAACCGTGGTAAAGATGACTGTGAAGGAAGGTGATAAGATCCTGTACGGAAAATATTCCGGAACCGAGATCCAGTTTGAAGGAAACGATTACTTAATCATGCGCGAGAGCGATATTCTCGCCATACTATAAGGAGGATTTGACCGATGGCTAAAAGTATTACCTTTGATGCCGAAGCGCGGACTGCCTTGAAGTCCGGTGTTGACCAACTGGCCAACGCGGTAAAGGTCACCCTGGGACCCCGGGGACGGAATGTAGTAATTGAGAAGAAATTCGGTTCCCCTACCGTCACGAAAGACGGGGTAACCGTGGCCAAGGAAGTGGAGTTGGAAGATAAGTTGGAGAATGTGGGGGCCCAAATGGTGAAAGAAGTGGCCTCTAAAACTTCCGACGTAGCCGGTGACGGCACTACTACCGCTACCGTACTGGCCCAATCGATCATTGCTGAAGGAATTAAAAATGTTGCTGCCGGGGCCAACCCTATGTCCATTAAACGGGGTATTGACGCAGCGACCAATGCTGTCGTGGAGCATTTAAAAACTCAGAGTAAGGATTTACCCGATACGACGCAAATTGCTCAGGTGGCCACGATCTCTGCTAATGGTGACGCCGAGATCGGTGAGAAAATTGCCGAAGCCATGGAAAAAGTTGGTAAAGATGGCGTCATCACCGTGGAGGAGAGTAAAACGGCGGAAACCTACCTGGACTTCGTTGAAGGGATGCAGTTTGACCGCGGGTACCTGTCCCCCTATTTCGTGACCAATTCTGACAACATGGAAGCAGAGTTGGAAGAGCCTTACATCCTCATCCACGATAAGAAGATCAGCAATATGAAGGACTTGCTCCCCATTCTGGAAAAAGTTGTCCAGACCGGGAAGTCCATCCTGATCATCGCCGAAGATGTGGAAGGAGAGGCCCTGGCAACGCTCGTGGTGAACAAGCTCCGGGGGACCTTCAAAGTTCTCGCCGTGAAAGCGCCTGGGTTTGGTGATCGCCGGAAGGCCATGTTGCAGGATATCGCTATCCTCACCGGTGGTACTGTGATCTCTGAGGAACAGGGATTCAAGTTAGAGAACGCTACCCTGGATTACTTAGGGACCTGCGACCGCGTGGTGAGTGACAAAGACAACACCACCATTGTAGGTGGCAAAGGCGAAAAGGATATGATCAAAGCCCGAATCAACGAAATCAAGGTGCAGATCGAGAAGACCACCTCTGATTACGATCGGGAGA
>CAZBEL010000154.1:0-4528 GCA_964490885.1 uncultured bacterium | reverse complement strand
CCGTTCGCTTTTGTTTGCTGTCGCTTTGTTGGACTACAAACTTTATCTCATTCCCTTTAACCTCATTGCCATTTCCAGTGTGATTCTTACAGCTGCAGTGTTATTGGGAATTATCCCGGTAAAAGATGCCCTTTGGGGCATTTTAGTGGGTGTTGGTGTCCCGTTAGGTATTATGGGTCTGACCTATCTGTTCACTCATCGGCAGGGAATGGGTTGGGGAGATATACAATTAGGGTTCATTTTAGGAATGTGGTTAGGACCCCTTAGAATGGCACTCACCCTATTTTTAGCTTCCTTCCTGGGAGTCCTTGTTTGGATCGTTATTGCTCTGGTGAAAGGTTTTGACCGTAACCGTCCTTTACCTTTTGCCCCTTATTTGGTAGCTGGTGGCTTCGTCAGCTACTTTTTCGGCTATGTTTTCAATTACGCCATTGATAACCTCCTCGTGACCTAAGTGAAAAAGGATCGTTTATGAACAAGGGAAGATGGAAATATGGAACGGGCTTGCTTGCCACTATGATGATTACCGTGGTATTTGGGACTGTCCGGCCCACCACAACATTACAACACAACGGGTTTACTGTGAAGTCGGAGGGAGCCACAACCACGCTCTCCTTTGAAGCTCCCGAATATGGAATTGAGGAAGTGACCCACGCCAACGAGACTTACCAGCGTTTGGTTGCTCCCCAGGAAGGGACTGCTGTGGAAGCGGGTGAACCTGCGTTACCCTCTTTCACCACCTTCTATGCCATATCCCCAGGTCAGACTTACCAAGCCGTATTGCACATCCTAGAAACAGAGACACTTCAGGGGATGAACATTGAACCCTTCCAGGCCCAAGCGTATACCGAGGAAGTACGTACCGTAGAGAAAAAAGCCCGCCTATATCGGTCTAATAAGCAATTTCCCCTCGAACTGGTCCAAGTGTCTGACCCCATGAGTTTTCGCGATTTGAGTGTGTTGAGTGTCACCATAACCCCTTTCCAGTATCGACCACGGACTGGCGAACTAACTATCATTAAAAAGGCCGAAATCGAGCTTATCCCTGAGGGAAACCGCGCAACCGATTATCATCCACCGAAACGCTCCCGGGCCTTTGAACCTCTCTATCGAGCGTTAGTGGTAAACTATGAAAGCTTTATGAGCCTATCGGACTATCAAAAACCGTCTATCCTCTACATTCTCCCCACGAACGCTTCTAATATCCAGGCTACCATGAATATACTCTTTGAATGGCGTCACCGGGCCGGGTTCGTGGTTAACTATGCCTCTACTGGGACAATTGGGAACACAACTACTGCCATTAAAAATTATATTTTGAATGCCTATACTACATGGGCCAATCCTCCGGAATTTGTAGCCTTAGTGGGGGATGCATCAGGGAGTTACTCCATCCCCACCTTCCATGAGACCTGGAGTTCCTACAATGGGGAGGGAGACCATCCCTATTCCCTATTAGTGGGTAATGACATTCTTCCGGAAGTATTTTTAGGTCGCCTTTCATTTAGCTCTCCCACCGAACTAGCAACCATTGTGAATAAGACCGTCCAGTACGAGTCCAATCCCTATATGGCTGAAGATTGGTTTACCCGCGCTTGCATGGTTGGGGACCCAACACCCACGGGTATTTCGGCGATTATTACTAAGGAGTATATCCGGGAGTTAATGGAGTCATATGGGTATACAGACGTGCGTACGGTTTATAATGATCCTTTCCCCTCTCAAATGTCGGCCAACCTGAACGATGGTGTATCCTTTTTTAACTACCGGGGTTATTACGGGGTTAGCGGTTTTAGTTCGAGTAACGTGAATGGTTTAACGAATGGGTTTAAGTTGACTGTGGCTACCGTGATTACTTGCGGAACCGGGTCATTCGCTTCGGGGACGGCGTTGAGTGAGAGTTTTATTCGGGCCGGAAGTCCCACCCAACCGAAGGGGGCCGTGGCTGCCGTAGGAACGGCTACCCTGGGAACCCATACCATGTTTAACAACGCCGTGGACATGGGTTTCTATTACGGTGTATTTGCTGAGGGGATTGAAACTGCCGGGGCCGCCTTGGCACGGGGTAAGTTGAATCTGTATTTGAATTATCCAACTAACCCTAATAATGACGTCAATATTTTCAGTCACTGGAATAATTTGATGGGCGATCCCGCTTTGCGCATGTGGACCGATTTCCCTAAAGTGCTAATAGCGGCCTATAATACCAGCATTGACCAAGGGACGAATTTTATTGACGTCGCCGTAGCTGATATTAATAACGACCCTATCCCCGATGCTTTTGTTACCCTGCTCATGGGAACGGATATTATCTTTGAATCGGGTTGGACCAACGAACAGGGGGTAGTGACGATTCCGATTACCACCACCACCCCGGGGCAGATAAAACTTACTATCACTAAGAAGAATTACAAGCCGTACCAAGGAACGATACAACTAACGGACGTACCCGTTAGCGTCAATGTAACAGATTATTTCACTGTGAGTGATGATTCTGTAGGACAATCCCTCGGTAATGGTAACGGTGTTGTGAATGGTGGGGAAACTATCGAACTGTTTGTTCCTTTGCGGAATTATGGCATTCAGGACGGAACCGGTATTGCGGCCACGCTTTCTTCGACAAATTCCCAGGTGAACTTGCTTAGTGACTATGTGTACTACGGAGATTTACCCGCCGATTCGACGGTGACACCAGGGCAGGCTTTTGTATTTTCTGTGGGAAACGGTCTCCCCGACAATACTGATCTCGGGTTGCGACTTCAGATTACTGATGATAGTAGCCATACCTGGGAAGGTCTATTGTCCCTGGCCCTGGAGGGGGCGTTGTTAAACGCTGGGACGGTGTCTATTTATGATAATGGTGACGGCGTGTTATCCCCCGGTGAGACAGCTGATATTGAAATTCTTATTAGCAATGGTGGGAGTACCATGGCCAGTAATGTAATAGGCACGTTAGATGTGGCCCACCCAGGGATTGATGTGGTGGATGGGGAAGGAACATGGGGGAACTTGCCACCGGGCCAGATGTCCTCTAATGCAGTGGATCGCTTTACCCTCACAGCCAGTGATGAAATTATACCCGGTACCAGCATTGCCCTGATTCTTCATTTAACCACTGGTAGCGGTTATACACTGAATACAGTCTTACCTCTCCAGATCGGGATAGCCGGGGTAGGAGATCCATTAGGTCCCGATGCCCACGGGTATTATATCTATGATAGCGGAGACCAAATCTATTCCGCTGCACCGTACTACAACTGGATTGAAATTGATACGCGGTACGGCGGCTCAGGAACGCAGTTACCCCTCACCGACTCGGGGGATGACTACGATGACGTAACCACGATGACCCTGCCATTTACTTTCCGTATGTACGGGATCGCTTATGATCAAATCAGCATCTGTAGTAATGGTTGGATTTCCATGGGGGCTACCTCCATGGCCTCTTTCCGGAATTATCAACTACCCGGACCGGGCGGGCCTTCCCCCATGATCGCGGCCTTTTGGGACGACCTCACCACTAACAATGGCGGCCGCGTCTATTCCTGGTACGACCCTGATACTTATCAACTCATCATTGAGTGGTCTCAAATGCGAACCTTCCAGAATAATAGTCTAGAGACCTTCCAAGTCATTCTGAGAGACCCCCAGCATTATTACACGCCCACCGGTGACGGCGAGATCGTAATCCAGTACAAGACCTTTAATAACACAACCACTGGCAGCTACGGTTGGGGCCAAATTCACGGGAATTATTCTACGGTAGGTATTGAAGATCACACTGAAACAGTCGGTTTAGAATACACCTTCAATAACCAGTATCCTCCACAAGCCATGCCCCTGGGGAATGAGACAGCCCTACTCATTACCACCCGGGGAGCAGACATCCGTATGCGGGGAGATGTGAATCAGGACGACCGCCTGGATATTTTTGACGTTTTGATGTTAGTGGATTACATCCTGGATGAGAACACGTCTAATTTGAATCCCTATTTAGCAGATATTAATCAAGACAGCATCGTTAATATTCTGGATATGATCGGGATCGTGCAGTTAATTATGAATTATTAGCCACGCACTGTCCGTATTACTGATTTCCCACTAATCCATGTCCCTGGCACCCCTCGTTTTTCTTGCGATAATCGTGAGTATTTTACTGGCTTTTGGGATTGCCGAAGCTATAATTCACCGACGTGTGTTGAAAGCAATTCCCCTGCGGATTCACGTGAACGGTACCCGTGGGAAGTCCAGCGTTACCCGCTTAATAGCTGCCGGTTTACGCGCCGGAGGCCTGCGAACCTTTGCTAAGACTACGGGTACAGCTCCCCGGGTGATCAGTGCCGACGGGGAGGACCACGTAATTCACCGCCTACGGTCAGCTTCCATCGGTGAGCAAGTGCGTCTCTTGCGCTATTTCGCCCGGGAAAAGCCAGACGCGGTGGTGATGGAATGCATGGCCGTGCAACCCCAGTATCAGTGGATCTCGGAGCAACAAATGATCCGGGCTCATATCGGCGTCATCACCAAC
>CAZBEL010000153.1:0-4534 GCA_964490885.1 uncultured bacterium | reverse complement strand
GTGTTTTCATCGGCATTTAACTTGCCCACTTTCAAACGTCCAGCATATTCCTGAGCAATTTCTTCCACTACCGGTCCTATGATACGACAAGGACCACACCAGGGTGCCCAAACATCTACCAAGGTAAGCCCCTGGTACTGTTCAATTTCCTCTGACCAGTTACCGTCGGTTAAGGTTAAAGGCTTTTGCATTGTGTTATTTTCAGACATGGTATTTCCTTTCCTTTTCTCTATTAGATGAAAAACACAGGCAATGGTTACACTTACATTCTTGGAAATACTATTCTCTACGCTGGCGTAAAAGGCCAAAGAATAGGCAGCAACAAGGTGGCTAATAACCAGAGCATGATCCCTAACGGTAGACCGACGCGAACATAATCGGTATACTTATATCCTCCCGGACCATAAATCATGAGGTTGGTTTGATAACCTACGGGCGTGATAAAGGAAGCTGAGGCGGCAAAACAAACCCCAAAGATAAAGGGGCGTGGATCAAGGTTCATCTGGGAAGTGATGGCTAAAGTGATGGGGGTCATAATGATCGCGGCGGCGGCATTGGACGTGACCTCCGTAAAAACCATGGTCAACAGGTAGACCATGGCCAGAAGCAAATACGGTTGCAAAGGAGAACTTAGAGTACTAGTGGCTTGACTTAACAGGTGGCCAATCCACGCTGCGGTTCCACTATTTTGAATGGCAATCCCTAAGGGGATTAGCGCCGCAATGAGGATGATCACTTGCCAGCGTATACTCTGGTAGGATTCGTTGGGCGTGATGACGCGGAAGACCAGGAGCACAATTAACCCCAATAGAACACCTTCTAAGATGGGGAACACACCTACGGTCGCCAGTAAGATCGCTGCTAAAATCACGGCAGGACTCAGCCACCAGAAGCGTTTCTTTTTCAACTCGGCTTCCAATTCTTCCAACACTAAAAAATCCCCCGTTGCGGATAACTCCCTAATCTTCTCCCGGGGACCATAAACCAAAAGCGTGTCGTAGGCATTTAAAATCACATGGGCGATTTTTCTTCGCAAAATGGCCCCTTCCCGGCGGATGGCCAGGACGAAACAACCGTACCGCCGACGGAAATTGGCTTCCATGAGGCTTTTCCCCACCAACTCTGATTTATCGGTTAATAAACATTCTACCAATACATTATTTTTCTGGACCAGTTCACGCTGGGTCAACTTTTCATCGGTGAGTAAAGAGACCTTTTCGATTTCCTTTAACCGGAGAAAATTATCCAGGGAACCTTTCACGAACAGAATATCCCCCACTCGCAACTCGGTATTACGGATGTTTCTGGTAATGAGTTTTTTATCACGCAATATATCCAGAACCATTACATCATAGTTACGGTTTAAGCCCCGCTCCAGACAAGTTTTCCCTACCAAGGGGGATTCGGGAGTGATTTTAACTTCAGTCAAATACCCACCTAAGTGATAACTCTTGGTAAGACTTGATGTAACCGTCCGGGAAGGAAGCCAGCGATAGGCAACAAAAAGAATGTACAGTAGACCCACGGTTAACTGAATAATTCCATAACGGGCAAACTCAAACATTCCCAGGGGTCTTTCCGGTCCGCTTTCCATATAAATGGAGCTCACCAACAAATTTGTAGAAGTGCCTATTAGGGTCAGGGTTCCTCCTAAGATGGCGGCGTAACTCAGGGGGATCAAGACTTTTGAAGGGCTGATTTTATAGCGGTGCGCCAGACGAATCGTAACCGGGATGAAAATGGCTACCACGGCGGTGTTATTTACTACTGCAGATGCTAACGCAATGGCTAGTAAATAAGCACTGAGGCCCAACAGCTGCGAGCGCTCCGCCAGACGGTAAATCCGCACAATTATGTATTCCAGTACACCTGTTTTCTGCAGGGCATGGCTCAGAACAAATAGGATGGCAATTGTTACAACGGCGGGATTAGAAAAACCCGAAATAGCTTCCACAGGGGTTAAATAGCCAGCAACGAATAGAATCCCCAGGATGAGTAAAGCGGTTACATCAAGGCTAAAGACCTCGGTAGCAAATAGGATGATAGCCAGGAGTAAAACTCCCAACACCACTAGGATGTCAATCGTCAACACGATTTAAATGAGTTAAACGGTAGTTATAGATTCACTTCATCAATCTGATGGCGATCCAGGTATTTCTCTGCATATTCAAGGTATACCTTATTTTTAACGAATACATCGAATAATTCAGCGTCAATATGGGCGTCATTTTTCATGAATCCTAAAATGCGCATGGCCTGGCTCAAGGTCTTCCCCTTTTTATAAGGACGGTCTTTGGCTGTTAAGGCCTCAAAGATATCGGCAATAGCCATCATGCGAGCTTGGATGGACATTTCATCTTTGGTGAGACCCTTAGGGTAGCCGGTACCGTCTAGCTTTTCATGATGCCCCCCTGCATACTCTGGGATGTTCTTCAAATGCTTGGGATAAGGTAATTTTTCCAACATCTCAATGGTGATAACAATATGATCATTAATCACTTTCCGCTCCTCGTTGGTCAATGTGCCACGGCTAATGCACAAGTTGTAGACCTCACTTTCGGAGAGTAAATCCCGCTTCACACCATTTTCTTTCCATTGATATTTGGCGATTTTCGCTACTCGTTCCTTTTTGTCGGGGGACATGAACTCCCCACCAATATTCGCCTCTTGAATAAAAACCAAGTCATCGTCTAACTGTTTTAGTGTGGCCCTCGTTTTTTTGCGTAATGCTTGAATGGTTTTTTTCTTCTCTTCATCAGAAAGGGTATTATCAGCTTGAATCCGCAATTCCTTTTTTAACCGCTTAATTTCAAAATCTCTCTTTAACACTTCAAAACGAGTTTCTACCGTATGGATGCGGTCGTAGATGGTTTCCAGCTTGGTGGATTTATCTACGACATATTCCGGTGTGGCCACCTTCCCACAGTCGTGTAACCAGGCTGCGATCTTCAACTCGTACATCTCCTTTTCCGTGAAATGGACATCTGCAAAGGGCCCTTCAGTGCAGTTGTTCACGGCCTCAGCCAGCATCATAGTAATTTCAGGAACCCGTGAACAATGGCCACCTGTATAAGGGGATTTGGCGTCAATTGCCGAGGCGATGAGTTTGATGAATGACTCGAACAATACCTCTAAGTCACGGATCAAGTTCTTATTGGTGATGGCCACCGCAGCCTGGCTAGCTAAGCCCTCCACCATTCCCTGGATTTCCTTGCTAAAGGGGACCACTTCACCGGTTTTACGATCCTGGGCATTCAATAACTGTAACACCCCGATAATTTCATCCTCATGGTTCTTTAAGGGTACGGTAAGGAAGGACTTGGAACGATAGCCAGTTTTCTTATCAAATGCTTTGGTACCAGAAAAATCAAACCCTTCGGCTACATAGGCGTCGGGAATGTTCACTGTTTCACCAGTCAAGCCGACGAAAGCAGCAATCATATTTTTATTGGGAGAGCCGTCTTCCTTATAAAGGCGGATGGGATAAAAGGGGATCTCTTTCCCAGAGGTTCCACCCATGTGAAAATTCAAAGAATCGGTCATCACAATCTCGAATTTCAACCGGTGATCGTCAGTCATCATGTACAGGGTCCCGCCGTCTGCATTGGCAATACGCTTGGCCCCTAACAGGATCATCTCCAGCAACTTCTCCATATTTTTTTCCTTAGAGAGCGCCAAACCAATATTCGCCATGTTCCGTACCTGGCTCTCCAGATCGGTGATATAATCACGCAACCCAGCCGGGATTGTGTTCAGTAACTGCCTTATCTCTTCTTGAGACAAGATGTTCTTACGATTTTTACTCATATGCTGTGGGTATCCTTACTTTATGAAAACTTACACTCCCTGAACGTCATTCGAAACAGGTAAAATTCCGCATATCTTGAATATTAAGCCTTCAAAACTCAATAGGGAGATGTATTTACTCTCACGCTCTGTTACTCACCTTAGTAATTTACTCTCCTGCTTCATTCCCCTGCGTTAACCGCTGCTTTACCTGGTTGACAAAATTACATAAAGACGTATAATGGGAGCCTTTCCAATATACGCTTTCACAGTTTGCACATTGAAAAAATTCGTCGTAGTACCGTTTCGTTAAAGGGTCCAACCTGGTCTGTACTGCCTCCTTAGGAACTGGAGTTAGGAATGCATTGCAGCGGATACAGCGTGTAAACGGTTTTAATGATCGGGCCAAGTCAAACCTTCTGATGACCTCCACGCTCTGTTCCAGGGGTTCCAGGGTGTGAACCCAATACCCCCGCTGGATTATATTGGGCATAAGTAACTGTCGCTGGCGAGTTAGTAGCACTCGTTGCTCGGCAACCACTTGCTGTACCAAAGCTTTTCCCTGCAATGTTTCGTCGTAAAGGACATCCAAGCCCATTAATCGTAAGCGCCGAGCCAGGATTTTCAAGGGAGCATCCACCCGGAAACGTAAACGGCGCAAAGGACGTTTATGAAGGCGAATAACGGGTGAAATATCTAAGGATTCAAACACCGGATAAACGCTTACACGATCCCTGTCTTGAACATG
>CAZBEL010000152.1:0-4545 GCA_964490885.1 uncultured bacterium | reverse complement strand
TCGTGGGCCGACTGGTCACTTTCGTTCCTGAGTCTAGAGCATTAGAGACTTTACCACACGTGGAAGTCCACATCGATGAAGGGCGGGTAAAAGCCGTTGGGAAGGGATTAGTGAAAGATGATGATACTTACGATTGTCAGGGACGTTTGGTAACTCCAGGGTTTGTAGATCCACACACGCACCCCGTTTTCTTAGACGGTCGCCAGAGTGAGTTTGCCTTGCGCCTTCAAGGTGTCTCTTATGAAGAGATTGCCCGGCAGGGAGGTGGGATTCGGTCCAGCTTGCAGGGAGTACGTTTAGCCAGCGAAGAAGAATTGGTGGAACGGGTCACCCGACGCATGGACCGGTTCTTAGCTTTAGGAACAACCAACGTCGAAGCCAAGAGCGGCTATGGTTTGGACTTAGAGTCAGAATTGAAATCATTGCGGGTGCTCAAACAAGTGAATGAGACCCATCCCGTGGACATCGTCCCTACCTTTTTAGGTGCCCATGCTTTTCCCCCAGAGTTTAAAGATCAACCCGATCGTTACGTGGATTATCTCGTGGATGAAGTCTTACCGGCTGTGGCCGAGGAAAACCTGGCGGTTTATTGTGATGTGTTTTGTGAGCAAGGCTATTTTAGTGTAGCACAATCCCGAAGGCTACTGAACCGGGCCAAGGAGCTAGGGCTTAAACCGCGTTTGCACGCCGATGAATTTCGAGACTCTGGGGCGGCTGAATTAGCCGCTGAAGTGGGGGCCGTTTCCGCTGATCATCTCATGGCGGTGAGTGCACGTGGAATCCATGCTTTGGCTAAAAATCACGTGATAGCTACACTTCTTCCTGGCACTACCTTTTTCTTAGGTCAACACTCCTATGCCCCAGCGCGGGAGTTAATAGATGCCGGTGTTTCAGTAGCCTTAGCCACGGACTTTAATCCAGGGAGTTGTTATTTACAATCCATGCCGTTTATCATGTCTTTGGCCTGCCTTTATCTTCACTTAACCGTGGAAGAAGCTTTCCAGGCAGCCACCTACACCGCTGCCAAGGCCCTGGATATCACCAATGATGTAGGACACGTCACGCCTGGGGCTCAGGCTGACCTGATTGTGTGGGGGTTCGATGATTTAATGGAATTACCCTACCTGGTAACTAATCATCCGATCCAGGCAGTCGTAAAGAGAGGCAAAGTGTTTACTCCGGATTATCTTAATCCTTGATTCGCGTTCCCTTACCCCGTAAACTTAGTCCGCTTGTTCGTGACGATGATTAAAATAAAACCAGTCCGCAAAATCCTTTTTCTCTTGGTGGTTAGCCTGGTATGGCTGGACGTGAGTTACGGCAACTACGCCTTCTATCGCCAGGTGAAAAATACCTGCAAAACCTATCGTATCACTGCTCAGGATGGAGATATGGTATTCACCGAAAATGATACCGGTGGGACTGTATTCGATATAACGCTAACTAGTTTACGCAACAATTTTCAGATGGTGATGGTGGTGGGTTTTATTGCTGCTGGTCAGGCGATCAAGCATCAACAGTATTTAATGGAAAAAATGGAAAATTACCACCCCGTGATCCCCGATGAGGTGGTTGTCACGGTGAATATCCCCGCTGGCAGAAATCCCACAATCATCTCGGCCTATGCCAGCCGAGACCTGATCCTTAAACTCACCAATGGGTCCATCAACACGGAAGATTTTATGCGGGAAATCAAAAATACCATTGAAATAATATAAGGAGGTCACATGAATCCCTTTGGATTGCAGGAAACATTACTAAACTATCTCCGGGCCATCGGTTGGTCAATTGCCGCCGCTATTGGATTTTCTTTTGGCGTGGGTTTAGCCATTAAAGTTTTTGACTGGCTCTCTACCGATATTGACGAATGGGACGAGATTAAAAAGGGTAACATGGGCGTTGCTCTCATCTTCGTCGCCTTGATCGTCACGGTGGGGGCGTTGGTCTATAAAGTCATTTAAGCTCGTAGACAGTTTTATATCATTGTATAGCAGGGATTCGTACGAGTCCCTGCTTTTCTTATTTCTAAAAAAGGATACTCCTCTACGTTGGTCGAGTTACTGAAAAATCAAAGATACTGGATAATTTTTTCTAAATACTGTTTATCGATTTCGTTGAAGGAGCCAACGGTGGGGCCATCCACATCCAGTACTGCCGTTACTTCACCCTTCCGGATTACGGGTACAACAATCTCTGATTGAGTACGTTTATCACAGGCGATATAGTTATCAATCTTGTGGATATTGGGAACTATGACCGTCTTTTTTGACTGGGCGGCCTCTCCGCAAACCCCCTGACCGAATTTGATTTTACCGCAGGCTAACACTTCCCCCTGATAAGGTCCGATCTCTAGCATCCCTGGTTGGGTCACACGGTAAAAACCTACAAATATCCAGTGAGGGAACTGTTTTTTTAAAATGGCACAGACCCAGGCCATGCGGCCAATATCGTCCAGGTAATCGTTCTGGTCCAAGACGCCAACCGCTGTCTGTAAGGCTTCTTCGTAGGCTTTTCGTTTGTACATAGGGAACCTCATAATAAGAGTAAGGCGACAAGACACCCAGTGAAAGTGTTAAATAAATTTACGACGTTATTGTCCATCCAGGAGTAGCCTCGTTTGAGGGTAGTCTTTTGCTGGCAATGGAAGTGAATTTCCACCGTTTGCCCACACTGGGCACAGTAGTACAGACCCTGAACAGTACTGCCTAATAAGGAATCTGCCAGGCTTCCTGCGACACCGGCAATGACAATAATCCCCATAAAATCCAGGCGAAGAGTAAAAATGTAACCAGCAGCAGCGATGACTAAAGCCCCACCAAGAGAGCCCAGGAGCCCCAAAAACGTCACCCCTCCTGATGTGCCGTGTTGGACGCGCTTCCCGGTGAGGATCAAACGGGGGAGGACTTTGCTAAAGGATCCGATTTCCGTTGCCCAGGTGTCGGCATTGGCGGCACTGAGGGCAGCCAAATACAAATAGTAAAGGATCGGTTGAGGATGGTAAAAATAGACCGTCGCCAAGAGGGTGGGGAGGCTTCCGTTAGCTAATACCTGGAGGATTTCCCGGTTGGCCGTGCGCGGGATGGGTGAGCGTTTGTTGGGCAATCGGGAAAGAAGGGAAGCGAGGACAAAAAACGTCATGATTGGTACGATCCAGGACCAACCCCCTGCGCCGAAGATTAATACACCCATTAAATATCCCCCTACAGCGCCACTTTTAGACAATAGCTTGAAATACCAGGCAATCCAAAGGAGTATAGCCGAAATAGTAATCCAAAGAATGAAAGTAGACTCAGTTTGATGGACGAAATGGTAAAGAGTGAGATCGTAGAATAAGGCGGTTAGCAAAGGAACCGAAAGATTGTCCGAGCCCTCTCTACTGGTTGCTTCGGCCAGGGTTGCCAATAAACTAACCAGGAAAGCAATTCCGAAGATACTGGCTGTGGGGAGCGAACTTTGAAATTGAAAAATACCGGTAAGCCAGGAGGATCCGAGTCCGATGATGAGAAAACTAACCAAAAACATAGTGACACTGCCAGCCAATGACTTATTATCTTGCCAGAGCACAAAGGTACGCGTATCTGATCGGCGTTCCCCGATTACAGAAGCTGCCGTATCCGCTACGGTCATGGTGAGAGTGGCCAGAATAAAGGTCACCGGGTTATTCCACCAGAAAAGTGCCAGCAGTAAAATAGAGATGGGAAAATAGACAGTGCCTAGGGTCTTTCTTCCTGGGAGGCTCAGAATTTGTATTTGGGGAGATTTGAGGAAGATGATATTAATTACAATGAAAATCAGAGACAGGAGAATGACAGGGAGCTGGCTATGAAACAAGAAGGGAGCGCTACCCACTAAGATGCCTACGCCCAGATGGACAAGTTTGCGAGCAGTTTCCTGGGATAACCTGCCCCTTGCACGGAGCCTTTCTAAAAACGTGATCAGGGTAATGATCACTGCAAAGGCGATGAGAGTGAGGATGCCGTCGCCCAGGCCGAGATTCAGGGGAATTTGAAGCATGGGGGAAAATAGGCCTGCGAATGACTCAAGGGGAAATAAAATTGGTAGGTAGTAATAGTTTAATCGGGTTAAAATTTCATTATGATCAAGGGAACCCACGCTTACGGCGAGGACGACCGTAATCGGTATATTAAAATCTATATTAATGGTGAACTCCTCCCGCGAGAAGAAGCCCGCATCTCGGTCTTCGATAGTGGCTTCCTGTTAGGAGATGGCGTTTGGGAAGGGATCCGTCTACAAGGAGGACACCTCTTATTCTTGGAAGATCATCTTGACCGCTTATTTGCCAGCGCCCGTGCCATTGCGCTGAATATTGACAAAACCTCTGATGAGATTAAGGGGATTCTTCTGGAGACTCTCCGTGCTAACGGAATGGTGACCGATGTACATATCCGCTTGATCATTTCTCGGGGGTTAAAGCGAACACCT
This sequence comes from uncultured bacterium, assembly GCA_964490885.1. Classification (GTDB taxonomy): domain Bacteria; phylum Fidelibacterota; class Marinisomatia; order Marinisomatales; family TCS56; genus CAZBEL01. The sequence continues at coordinate 102 of CAZBEL010000152.1, read as the reverse complement.
TACCAGCATCCCCAGGCGAATATTGGGGGACCAACCATCGTTGTGATCCCGGAGTACAAGGTTCCTAGTCCCGATGTCCAGAAGAAAGGGTTGAAGCTACAT
>CAZBEL010000151.1:0-4582 GCA_964490885.1 uncultured bacterium | reverse complement strand
AAGTACGGGAAAAGGTTTTTAAACCATTTTTCACCACTAAACATAAGGGTACGGGTTTGGGACTTTCTCTATCACTGTCCATTATTCGTAAGCATGGTGGAAATATTACCTGCCAGAGCGAGTTGAATGTGGGGACCACTTTTACAGTGGAATTACCCGTACATCAATCCGCGAATAAATGAATTTCTGAGGACTAATTATGAAACACCGAGCAGTAATCATAGAAGATGAGAAACTAGTGGCTTGGTCGTTAGGCGAACATCTTCGAAAGTTGGATTACGACACTATTACGACGGAGTTTGGGGAAGAAGGGGTACAGATTGCCATGAAAGACCCCCCCGAGCTCCTATTTGTTGACTATCGTTTGCCCGATATCAACGGCATAGACGTTTTGAAACAGTTACAACCCATAAAAGATGACACCGTCTTCTTTTTCATGACCGCTTACGGTACGGCGGAAATATCCGTGGAGGCTTTGAAGTTGGGGGCCTTTGAATATTTGAATAAACCGTTGAATTTTGAGGAGGTCACGGTCCTCATCGAGCGGGCCATAAAGGAACGGCAGCTTTCCCATGAATTGACGGCCCTTAAGCGCCGGGAGGATAACGTTTATCAACTGGGATCTTATATCAGTAAATCGGAGAGCATGCAAAGTGTTATGGAGACCATTAAGAAGCTCGTGCATGTGGAATCCGGTACCATTCTATTGCTGGGGGAAACGGGGACCGGGAAGGACACCCTGGCAAGAGTTATCCATGAGCACAGCCCCAGGCGGGACAAGCCCTTTATTGTGGTGAATTGTGCTTCGCTTTCCGAAAATTTGTTAGAGAGCGAGTTGTTTGGTCACGAGCGTGGGGCGTTCACCGACGCAAAGAACCGTAAACTAGGTCAGGTAGAGCTGGCCCATGGCGGTACGGTCTATTTAGACGAGATCGGGGAAATTCCCATTGGATTCCAGGCCAAGCTGTTGCGTTTTATTGAAACCCAATCTTTCTATCGCGTGGGGGGTACTCGAGAGTTGAAGATGAACGTGCGAATCATTGCTTCTACCAACAGAGATTTAAAAGAGGAAATTAAAGCCGGGAATTTCCGCGAGGACTTGTATTTCCGTTTGAATATCATTTCTTTAACCATTCCTCCGCTGCGAAATAGAAAAGAGGATATTCCTTTCTTAATCAACCGGTTCATTGAGCAGTATAATGAGGAACTTAGTTCGGACACAGAGGGGATCTCTGAACAGGCGTTGGAGTTACTGAAGCAATATCACTATCCGGGGAATGTCCGGGAATTAAAGAACATTATCGAACGCATATTCCTGCTGGAGAAACCCAAGATCATCGAGCCCTGGCATTTACCAAGTTATATCTCCAGGAAAGTGGAGCGGAACGAGCAAACACCCAATCAACCAATCGGTTTAGATTCCTATTTTGAGGGAAAAACTTTTGCTAGGGTAGAGCAGGAGATGGTGGAATGGGCCCTGAGAAAGGAAAACGGAAATCAGTCGAGGGCTGCCAAGCGCTTGAATATCACCCGTGATCAAATCCGGTATAAGATGAAAAAGTACCATTTGTTCTGAGCCTGGGGAATATCACACATGGCTCTGGGGAATTTTCCCCAGATCTTTTTAAGATGTTGTGCGCCTTATTAATATCGCTGCCTGGTTAAAACAGGCTCTTATTTTTTACAGTTATCCATTTCTCGACGGTGAAAATAAAAGTATTCGGATAAATGTATCGTTTATTCAACATTGGTACGGTTCTTGTAGTATTCAAAGCGAGGTTTTTTTGAAAAAGTAATTTTCGATCTGAAAAGCAGAAAGGTAATAAAAATGAAAAAGCACATAGCCATTGGAGTGATCCTGATCGTAGGAAGCGGTCTCCTAATGGGACAAAACATCTCTGGATCAGCACATGATTTCAGTGGTAAAACCTGGAATCCTGGCGGTGAGATATGTGAAGTATGCCATACACCGCATAAAGCTGATAATACTGTGTCTGGTGCACCACTGTGGAATCACGAAGTCACTACTGCTACCTTCACTCTATATAGCTCAGGTACGTTCGATGCAACCGCCGGTCAACCTGATGGAGCTTCAAAATTATGTCTGAGTTGCCATGATGGTACCGTAGCTATTGATAATTTTGGTGGCCAAACTAATGGGACGAAATTCATCGGCGGTGGTAAAAACCTTGGTACTGACATCAGCGATGATCATCCCGTTTCCATCACTTATGATGCAAACCTAGCTACGGCTGATGGTGGGCTCTATGATCCTACTACCACGAACTCCGGTTTAGGTAGTACCATTGACGCAGATATGTTAATCAGTGGAGAACTTCAGTGCTCCTCTTGCCATGATGTTCATAATGGTAGCGGAGTAGCAAAACTTCTTGTAAAAAGTAATGCCGCCAGTGCACTGTGCTTAACTTGCCACAGTAAATAACCTGTTCCTTTCGCTTATTGGAGAGAACCCCTGCTTCCGTCTGGGAGCGGGGGTTCTCGCTTTTTGTATGTTTAGCTTATTAATTCTGATACGTAACTCTAGATTGGGGGAGCGTTAACTTGGCTTCGCAAGAAGGGGGTGGATTACCAATAAGTAAGGCGAGCGAAATGGGATAGAATGTATTTAATTTCACTCCGCTTAGTAGGTTACAAAATTTGTCGTTATTAAAAGTGTACACTTTATCTTTTTTAGAATTGACTTTATAAATAATGGTATAAATAAATTCATGAAATTTAGTACTTCTCTTGATTTACTATTGTGACAAGGATCACTGTTTTCCGATGGTCAATGCGCCCCACAGTTACCCCGTTTCATGAATAGAGTTTCTTTCTGTTATTCAGGGAAATATCAGCCACTCGTCTTGAGGTAAGGTATGGTAGTATTTATACCCTTAGTATCATAAAGTTGTAGTTATGGACATCAATATCAGGTTCAATTTCAGAAGAACTAACAGCTAGAGAAGTTCAAACTCCTTAGATTAGTGGTTGTCCTTGCTGGGAAAAAGAGAATTTAACATCCATGTGCATGCTAAGTTGAGGAGGCACTTTACTTTAATAACAGGATAATATTATCTTCTTACCATGTTATTCACCAAATCCGTCGAATACGCTATTCAAGCTATGATTTATCTGGTGGAAAAAGATTCTCCAGAGCCCACCATGGTGAATGAAATTGCCCAGGCCTACGAGATCCCCCAGCACTTTCTCGCTAAGATTGTCCAAACTCTCGTAAAATTCCAATTTTTAAATGCAGTGCGAGGACGAAAGGGAGGCGTTGTCCTGGCCAAACCGCCGGAAGAGATCTTTGTGAACCAGATCGTGGAGGCCATTGAAGGGCCTAAGGCTACCGAAGAACGGTGCGTCATCGGTCTGGATTACTGTTCCGATGAACAACCGTGTCCTTTCCACAATCAGTGGATGGATATCCGGGATAAGATTGACAACATGTTAGAAAAGGAGAATCTGGTGGACTTGGCCTACAGGGTCATGGAAAAGCGTAAGGCCATGCGTCGGAAAGGGTACCCCAGTCTGGTTGGGGCTCCCCCGCAACGCTGAGTTTGTTCAAACTGAAATAATCAACGTCCTTTAATAGACTTTAAGCAGAACATTTGGGACCAAGCACTGGTATAGTTTGCCTGGTTCTATTTTAATTGGCTACTGCAGATTAATATTTAGAAAAAGCGGGCGTCGATCCAATATCCTAAAATGAGAAGTAGACCCGTAGCAAAATGGACCCCGATCGTGGAAACGTTAACTTTTAATAGTTCATAGGGTAGTTTTTGACGGTTAGCATTCTGCTGATTCCATTCTGATAACCAACTTTTCCCCCATTTAATGGCGTATACCATCAGTACACCCGGAATGATTGCTAAGAGTGCGAAGGGGGTTCCTAGGTCAGGGCGCAGAAAACCCAAGACTCCAATGAATAGGATGAAAGCAAAGCTAAAATAGTTGAATGTTGAATAGAGCTGAAAGGGCTTTTCATAGCGGTAGTAACTCCCACTTCTGTCAGCAGTGCGAACTACCCAGGTGTTCTTCCCTGCTTTTTCGTCAGAAGGGGCGTCCTGAAACTGGTTAATCCAAACGATGAGCATTACCAGGATGGCCACGGGAATGGAAGCTAACAGGGGCATGGGCCAAGACCAGGTAGGGAGATGATTGGCAGTGAGGACGTAATGGGTTCCCAAAACCATCACTGGGCCGAATCCTAAGGCAATGGCCACTTCTCCCAATCCGTTATAAGATAGACGCAAGGGCGTAAGGGTGTATAGGATTCCCAGGGCCGTGCCTACAATTCCCACCCACAACAGTGGCGTCCTGGCGAAGGGAGCTCCGCCCACTACGGTGTTCAGGTGGAGACCGATAAGGATCATACCGGCGAATGCCGCCAGGGCAGCTACTAACACTTTCCACGGAGCCAGAAGACCGGCTTGGATCATGCGGCTACCGCCATTGAAAGGACTGGGAACCTTGTTCCATTCGTCGGTTCGTGTTTGGTGATCGCCGAAATCATTGGCCAAGTTCGTGCCGGCATGGGCCAAGATGCCGCCTAAAAGTATCCACCAGAACAGCGACCAAT
>CAZBEL010000150.1:0-4609 GCA_964490885.1 uncultured bacterium | reverse complement strand
ATCTTAGTGGATCGGGCCGATTCGTTTCTCCGCCGGGGGTTGGGTATGATTCACACCACCCTGAATGAAGGTGTCCAGCGCAAATTGTTTACCCCCCAGCAAGTGGCCCGTATAGAGGACCAAATTACCTGTACTACCCGGCTGGAGAAGCTCTCCCATTGCCAGCTAGTGATTGAGGCGGTGTTCGAAGATTTAACCGTGAAGACGGATTTATTCAAACAGCTTAGTACGATTCTAGATCCTCAAGCAATCCTGGCCACCAATACGTCCTCATTTTCCGTCGATGAATTAAGTCAACATGTAACCCCTGCAGATCGATTTTTAGGATTACATTTCTTCTACCATGCGGCAAAAAACAGGTTAGTGGAAATTATTCGTGGAAACGAGACCTCAGAGGAGGTTTTTGAGACTATCTTTTGGTTTATGCAGCGTTGCGGGAAGGATCCCATCCTTTGCCAGGACGCCCATGGGTTTGTGGTAAACCGCTTCTTCGTCCCTTGGTTAAACGAAGCCGTTCGTCTCTTGGAAGAAGAAGTAGCCACCCCGGGTATTATTGATACCGTTGCTTGTAAGACATTTGGGTGTGGCATGGGGCCTTTTGCACTCATGAATGCAACTGGAGTTCCCATTGCTTATCACGCTGCCCGGACACTGGGTGAGGCTTACGGGGCCTTTTACAAGCCTGCAAAATTGTTGAAGACCCAAATGGAAAAAAACCAACAATGGGAAATATCATCAGAAGAAGAGCCAGCCACTGAGAAGGAAGAGATAATTCGTGACCGTCTCTTAGCCGCGGTTGTGTTGGTTTGCGGGCAACTCCTTGATGAAGGCGTATGTAGTGTGGGGGATATTCATCGCGGTGCAGCCATTGGATTGCGCTGGCGAAAAACACCTGTTTTATTGACCCAGAAATTAGGGAAAGAAAAAGTTACCAAATTAATCCAGGAAATTACCTCTCGGTGGCAAATCACAACTCCAAACTCGTTTAAACAATTACCCTGGAAGGTGGAGTTTGTTCAGGTAGAGCGGCGGGGTTCTACCGGGATCATTGTTCTCAACCGCCCTGAAGGATTGAACGCCCTTAATGTGGAACTTATGGAGCAATTAGCGGCGGCTGCAGAGTCTTTAGATGGTGATGCTACGATAGAGACCATTGTATTATTGGGTAGGGGAAAGGCGTTTATGGCCGGCGCCGATATTCGCTTTTTCCTGCAACACATGAATGAGGACACCCTGGAAGAGATCGAAGCATTTACACACCGTGGGCAGGAGCTATTCCAACGTCTGGATAATTCTTCTAAAACGGTGGTAGCCATCCTCAACGGTTTAGCCCTGGGCGGGGGATTAGAGTTGGCCCTTACGGCGGACATTTTGTACGCCATCCAAGGTGCGCGGTTGGCATTTCCTGAAACCGGGTTAGGTATCTATCCGGCCCTAGGGGGTACCCAACGTCCCCAAGCCCGTATCGGGGCTGGTCTAACGAAATACCTCATTTTCACTGGCCAACAGTTGAGTGCCGTGGAGGCTCGGAATATGGGGCTGGTGGATCAAGTTATTACCTGGGAGATGGTTCCTGACATTCTGCAACGATCCCAACATTCCCTTCCACCACGACAGCCTTTAGCTGATCAATGGCGGGCCACGACCAAGTTCTTCGAATCCCACACTCTCCATCAAATTCTCAGTGATTCGTTTCCAGAACCGTGGCGGCGACTGGTGAAAATCATTCGTCGAAAAGCACCACGGGCCTTGGCCATTGCCGAAACCTTAATCAATGCTCACGAAGGCCCGGCCTCAGAATTAAAATATCTCCGAGAGATTTTCTCTACCAAGGATGCCTTGATCGGTTTGCAAAGTATCGGTCAGACCCCACCTAAGTTTACAGGAGAATAAATGGACTTTAGGGGTCAGGTCATTGTGGTAACGGGCGGTTGCCGGGGCATAGGAAAGGCCATCGTGGACCGTTTCCTGGATCTCGGTGCTCTGGTGCATATTCTAGATGTGGCCCCGCCTGAAGATTTCTCCACCGACGGTTCCGCCAATGTTTCTGTCACGCAGGGAGATGTGAGCCAGGCTGATCAGGTACACGGTTTTATTCACCAGATTTTAGCCCAGTCGGGTAAAATCGACGTTTTAGTGAATAACGCCGGGATCGTCCGGGATCACGTTATTTGGAAAATGTCAGAAGAGGATTTTGATCTGGTATTACAGGTGAATTTAAAAGGGCCCTGGCTCATGTGCCGGGAGGTGGCACCCCATTTCCGTCAGCAGCAGGGCGGACGTATCATTAACCTAACCTCGCGCGCCTGGCTGGGAAACTTCGGACAGTCAAACTATGCCGCATCAAAAGGTGGCTTGGTGAGCTTGACCCGTGTCTTAGCCCTGGAATTAGCCGCCTATCACGTTACCGTGAACGCCGTGGCACCGGGATTAATTGACACACCGCTAACCCGTTCACTCCCCTCCGAAACTTATGCGGCTTTGGTCGCGGCCCAACCGGGTAAAGAGGCCGGCACTCCCGAAGATGTAGCTGAAATGGTGCTCTTTTTAGCTTCCTCAGAAGCCCGTTTTATCACCGGGCAAGTTATTTATGTGGACGGGGGTAAAAGCATAGGCGCGAATCTCCTGTGAAAACGTTTCAATCAGCTTTGTCCATAGTAGTTCGTTAGGTTCTTGATGGAGTCTGTGTACCTAATCGATGGTTGCCGATCACCCATTGGCCGCGGCCACCCCGAGAAAGGGGTTTATAAGGATTTACGGGCCGATGAACTTGCCGTTCAAACCCTTCAAGCTTTACTCCGACGGGCGAACGTTGATCCCACTAAAGTAGATGACTTTTACTTGGGTTGTGTAGGGCAGCATTTAGAACAGGGTAAAAATTTAGCACGATTAATTTGGCTATTGGCTGGACTACCCCAAACTGTCCCCGGGGTGACTATAAACCGTTTATGTGCTTCCAGTTTGACCGCCTTACAATTTGCCGTGGAAAGCATTCGCTGTGAGACGAATCAATTAACGATCGTAGGGGGTGTGGAACATTTAGGGCACGTTCCCATGACTGCGGCAATCGATTATCACCCCGAGCTGTTCGCAGAAAGTGAATTCCCATGGAATAACATGGGACTTACGGCCGAAAAGTTGGCTGAACAGTTCAATATCAGCAGGGTGGAACAGGATACCTACACTGTAAAGAGTAATCGCCGCTATTTTGCCGCTCAGGAGAAGGGCTTTTTTAAACGTGAACGCATAAAAATCACTTTACCTGATGGTACCATTGTTACCGAAGACCAGGAACCCCGTCTTTCGGATTTGCAAACCCTGAGTACCTTAAAACCGGTTTTTAAAGAGGGTGGCACCGTAACGGCCGCCAACAGTTCCGGAATCTCGGACGGTGCTTGTATAGCATTGGTCGCGGGTGAGAAGACGCTTCGACAGGAAGGCTGGAAAGCCCTGGCGAAAGTAGGTCCTTGCGTGACCGTAGGTTTAGATCCTACAGTCATGGGTTTAGGGCCGGTGGGAGCTATACGCCAATTGTTGGAAAAAACCGGTTTGTCCCTTGAGGACATTGACTTGTGGGAAATCAATGAAGCCTTTGCGGTTCAAGTTTTAGCCTGCCAACGTGAGTTGGGAATCGATTCGGAACGGTTGAATATTCACGGTGGCGCAGTGGCGTTAGGACATCCTTTAGGTATGTCAGGGCTGCGCTTGGCTGTTACCTTAGCCCATAGTTTAGTCACTGAGGACAAGGAAAGAGGTGTAGCCTCTTTATGTGTGGGTCATGGACAAGGGGTGGCAATGCTTTTGGAAAGAGCTGATTAAGCCTCATGGAAACGGTTACTTTTACGGTTAACGGTTTTTCTCGAACGCTTTTAGTGGAACCCCATGAAACGCTATTAGTCACGTTGCGGGAACGTTTAGGTTTAACGGGAACGAAACAAGGATGTGACCAGGGGTCTTGCGGAGCCTGTACCGTGTTGGTGGGTAATAAGCCTGTATTAAGTTGTTTGACACCCACATTACGCTGTGCGGGGAAAACGATCCTCACCATTGAAGGGGTTGCCCACAACGGCGAGCTAAATCCCGTTCAAAAGCATTTTGTGGAAGAAGGGAGTATCCAGTGTGGTTACTGCACGCCAGGAATGGTAATGACCAGCATTGCCTTCCTAAAAGAGCAACCTCAGCCTACCGAAAAGGAAGTTCGGGAAGCCCTGAGCGGAAATCTTTGCCGGTGTACGGGTTATACTAAAATTGTGTCCGCTGTATTGAAAAGTGCCGGGGAAGACCAGTGAAACATTCTCCCATCGGGAAACCCACACCCTATGTGGACGCCATTCAAAAGGTCACTGGTAAGGCAGCGTACTCGGGTGATTTCCACTTTCCCAATATGCTTTCGGTGAAATTCCTGCGCAGTCCATATCCCCATGCCCGGATTAAAAAGATTCATATCGATAAAGCGCTACAAATACCAGGTGTGGTCGAAGTAGTAATTGGTAAAGATATCCCTACGCCGTTTGGAATTCTGCCCATTAGTCCCGATGAGACGGCGCTGGCTGTAGATAAGGTCCGGTATGTGGGCGAAATTGTCGCGGCCGTGGCAGCTGAGACTACT
>CAZBEL010000149.1:0-4617 GCA_964490885.1 uncultured bacterium | reverse complement strand
GGTCTAATAACCCAAGGGGTTTGTAGATACCGTGACCCAGCAGTTGACCACAACGACTGGGATCGGTGTGATTCCAAACCCAGGTGCGCAGGTTTCGCTTCCCTGCTGGTTTGCCAGCCATGAAAGGACTATTAGCAAATAGCAACGCCATAAAAGGCTGAAGAGTATCGGAAAGGAAGGCCATGATCTCGGCATCTTCTCGGGAGAGGAGGTCAATGTTCACCTGGACGCTGGTGGTGTTTCGCATCATCCAGGGACCGTGACTGCCGGTACGCTGAAAACGACGGTGCATTAACCGATATTTTTCCTCGTCAATGAGGTCAATATCACCTGGCTGATAAAGGGGTTCCAGTGAAAAGCCTAAATGCCAGAGATGCTGCTCCTTGCAAATGCGTCTCAAGCGGTGTAGATGATTCTGGAAACATTGGTTCAGGGTATGCAAATCGGTTACGGGTGGCGAGGCCCATTCCAACTGCCCCCCAGGCTCCAGGGAATAGCTCTCCGGGCAGATGGAAACGTCCACTTCCTGGAGAACGAGATTCAAAAAGTCAGTAGCCGAAAAGGAGTTGGTGGGATTAACTGGTAGGCGCCGGAAAGCCTGGTTATAAAAGATGCACTCGATCTCCACCCCGATACGCCGCTCAGCGGGCGCTACGGTCTGAGAGAGAATAAAGTCTGTGATATGATCAGTAAGGTTCACGAGAGGAAAAGTTTACGGTACTTTGGGTATCCCTCTAACGATATTTTTTCATGGTGGGGTCCAAGGCATCTCGCAAGCCTTCACCCAAGAGATTAAAACCCAGGACACAGATTGCAATGGCAAAGCCTGGCATCATGGATATCCACGGAGCCACCCGGAGGAAGTCCTTACCCCCATTGATCATGGCTCCCCAGGAAGGAATGGGTGGTTGGGCTCCCAGGCCTAAGAAAGAGAGGCTGGCTTCGGCCATAATCGCACCGGCAATCCCTAGGGTATAGGTCACAATAACCGGTGCCAGGCAATTAGGAACCACGTGCTTCCACAGAATGCGTTGCTTGCTGAATCCCAATACCCGTGCGGCTTGAATGTATTCCCTGTTTTTCACGCTCACGACCTGACCCCGCATGAGTCGGGCCATTCCCGGCCAGGAGACAAACCCAATGGCGAAAAAGACCACCGTCAGGTTAGGCTCGAAAGCAGCAGTAATAGCAATGAGAAATAGTAAAGTGGGAAAACCAAACATAATATCTGTAAACCGCATAATGAGCGTTTCCAGCCAACCACCGTAAAAACCGGCCATGGCCCCTAAAAACACTCCCACCAAAAGCGATAGGGTACTGGCACTGAAGCCCACCACCAGGGAAATGCGCGCCCCGTAGAGAAGTCGGGAGAGGACATCCCGCCCGAAGTTATCAGTTCCTAACCAGTAACGGTACGTCCGGTGCCAATCTTTCTCTTCGCTTCCCAGTAACTGGCTACGTTCCAAGGAAAAAGTGCGTCCCAACTGATCCTGGTAAATGATCCTATCCCCGGTCTTACTAAACGAGGAAATCGCGATTGTCTGCACGGGAAGGGTTGGCTCCAGGCGATACATGATGACCTCGCCTTTAAAACCCGGTGGTTGGTTCCTGAATTCCAGAACCTGGGTGTCGGGACCTAAGGGTGCCAAAATGGGGGCTAAAAGCCCAGTGAAAACTACTAAAAGTACCAACCCTAATCCAACCAAGGCCGTGGGATCGTGGCGAAGTTGCCCAAGGACTACGCGGCTCAATGAAGATGGTCTATCCACTGCGGTGCTCCACACGAATTCGGGGATCCACTACACCGTAGAGCAAGTCGACGATTAGGTTGGCAAAAATAAAGATCAGAGCCATGAAAAGAACGGTTCCCTGGATCACGGGGAAGTCTCGTTTCAAAATGGCGTCCAGAGCGTAACGTCCCAGGCCTGGCCAGCCAAAAATGGACTCAGTTAGAACAGCACCGGAGAGGTAGCTGCCAAAGTCCGTTCCGATCACCGTAATCACCGGAACCAGCGTGTTGGGAAAGGCATGCTTGAGAATTACTTTCCACTCTGGTAAACCTTTGGCACGTGCGGTGCGGATATAATCTTGATCCAACACTTCTAACATAGTAGCGCGGGTGAGTCGGGCCAGATAAGCTGCCGATCGGGTCCCTAAAGTAATCGCTGGAAGGATCAAGTATTGGATACCACCGAAGCCTGTGGGAGGCAGCCATTTCAGGTAAACCCCCACTACTAGAACCAGCAAGAGCCCCACCCAGAACACAGGGGCAGAGATTCCCACCAGCGCCACCAGCATACTGCCTTTATCTAACCAGGATTGGGGTTTCAGCGAAGATACGATCCCTACGGTGAGCCCCAACAATATTGCTACGGTCATGGCCGAAAGAGCCAATATGAGTGTGTTGGGAAATTTCTCTCTCAAGTCTGCCGATACTGGCCGGCCGGAAACGAAGGACTTCCCCAGATCACCCTGGATCACATTCCCTAAATAACGCACGAACTGAAGCGGGAGAGGATCATCCACATGTAACTCGGCCCTCAATCGTTGCACTGTCGCCTCGTCGTAGCGTTCCCCCACCATAGAGACCACGGGATCACCAGGTACGATATACATGAGAATGAAGGTAATGATAATCACCCCCAGGATCACCGGGATGGTTTGTAGTAAACGCTTTAGGAAGTAAGCAAGCATGCGACCTTTAATGCTGAACGCTGAGCGCCGAACGTTGAATGTAGAAAGTTCCAATCGGTTACGCTATTACACAGACTTTTTACTTCGTAATCCTGCATTCTTTGTTCGATATTTATCATTCTCCCCTCCGCTTTTCCATCTCGAGGTAACGTTCGGCGTTGAAAATCATGCGCGGCTGGTCACCATATAGCCACGGCTGGGTGATATAGTAGGACTGTTTGTACCACAGAAAGACCCAGGGAGCATCTTCGAAGATGAGACGATTCACCCGGGCGATGAGTTGCTCCCGTTCTGGGCCATAGGACGACGTTTGAATTCTCTCGATGAGTTCATCCACGAGAGGGTTGTGGTATCGGTTCCGTTTGGTCATGGATTCGCTACTGTGGAAAAGGGGGTAAAGGAAGTTCTCTGCATCGGGATAATCGGCATACCAATCCAAATAATACAAGTCCGGTTTGCCCTCCCGCACGGCCGTTTTGAAAACGTTCCAGTCGCTCCGGAGCAACTCCACATCGATACCTACGGCTTGCCAATAAGATTGGAACGCCTCTAACACATGAAATAACTCGGAGTCCCCAGAAACCCATAAGGTTGTGTGTAAGCCGTCCGAGTAACCAGCCTCTTTCAATAGCTCTCGAGCTCGTTGTGGATCGTAGGGATAGGGTTTGGGGGCAGGTCCCGTCAATAAAACGGGAGGGACCGGACCGGAGGCCAGGATACCTGTTCCGGCTAAGAGTAATTCTAATATTTTCTCCCGATCCAAAGCCAGGTTCATGGCCTGGCGGAGGCGGACGTCATTGAATGGTGGCCGGGAACAGTTCATACCCACGTAGTAGATGTTAAGGCTGGAAACACGTTTGATGTGGGGTTTCCACTGAGGGAGGGCTTGCCACTTCCGCACTTCCATATCCGGCAGGCCCAACAGGTCCAAATTCCCCGCTTCGAACTCGGCCATTTGGGCCATGACCTCCGACAAGAGCCGCATATTAATTTTACTCAAACGGGGTGGACCAGCCCAGTATTCGTCATTCCGTTGAAAAACCAGTTCTCCGTCCCGCTCCCAACGTTCCAGTTCCCAAGGACCACTTCCCGCCGGATAGTCCCTGATATTCTCCACCTGACGCTTGTTCACTACGGACGCTGAGGGCATGGCCAGGTACTGGATAAAGGGGGCGAATGGCTCCTGGATGTTGATAATCAAGGTGGTGTCGTTGAGCACTTGTAAACCGCTTACACTGGTAGTGTCCCCGGCCATGAAAGCTGTTGCCCCTACGATGCGATCGAAAAGCCACACCTGGGGAGAGCGAGTTTCGGGGTCCAACACCCGCTGAAAGGAATAACGTACTGCTTCAGCCGTTACCGAAGTGCCATCATGAAAACGGGCGTTTTTAACCAGGTAAAACGTGTACTGGCGTCCATCGGGGCTCACTGTCCAACGGCGAGCAAGGGCGGGAACTAATTCCGTTCCCACGTCAAAGCGAACCAGATTGTCATAAACCAGCGCCATTACCTCTCCCGTGTGAATGTCCGTGGCCAAGGCCGGGTCGAATCCACGAATATCGGTAGCTGTGGCTAAGTGGAGTACCTCCGGCTCATAATCTGGGGTACATCCCCAGATAGCTACTCCCAAGAAAAGAGACAGCAGGATAAAACGATTGCTCATGGGATGGTTAAATTACAAAAATTTAGTAGAGGTGGCTCTGTTTTAAGCCTGGTTCGACCGTTCAACTCAAAGGTTCGAACCGAGCGGTGAAGTGTCTTAGGAACCGGGGTTGTTTTACGATACGGTACCCCCGTAGACGGTCACGATGCTGGTACACTTCCCGGGCAACTTCAATCACATAGTCGATGTGGCTCTGGGTATGTGTCCGGCGGGGCAGGGCTAAACGAACTAGTTCCATATCGGCAGGTGTTTCAGCACCA
>CAZBEL010000148.1:0-4632 GCA_964490885.1 uncultured bacterium | reverse complement strand
AGCAGCTCCGATGCAGAGGCTAATAAGGTCAACGTTCCTACAGAAGTGGATATCATGGCAAAAACCATTAATCCACCGATGTACCGCACCGGCAAAAACGCGGAAAGCATTAGAACACCAAAACCCATGTTGGAAAGTGCATTGAGCATGATGGGGTAACCAGTATCTCCCATGACGGCACGACTGATATTTTCTTTAGCCATTCCTTGCTTGGCGTAATGGCGGTACTGGGAAACATAATGAATGGCAAAATCCACCCCCACACCAATGATAATGGAAGATAAGAGGGCCGTCACATGACTCAATTCAATGCCCGCCATTCCCATGAGACCAAAGTTCAAAATAACCGCGGCACAGAGCGGCATGACGGACAACAAACCCCATAAAAAGCGTTTGAAGAAAACCCACGTAATGATGAAAATCATTACCATGGATACACCAATACTAATAAAAGCACTTCTTAGGATCATATATGTTTGTTCCCTGAAAATAACAATTAACCCTGTCAGGGTAGTTTTAAAATCATCGGTTCCCAATTTCTTAATAAATGCGTTTACATCATTAATTAAAGAGGGTATCTGCGAAGTTGGGATATTTTTCAATAGGGCGGTTATAAGACCTTCACTATAATCGTAGTCCACCAGCGAACTGAAATCGTCGGGATCACCGGACATGGAATATAAGGTGAAAAGATTATTCACTTTCTCCCTGGTCTCCGGGATTCTATCGAACGCAGGGTCATCATCCATCACGATCCGATGCATTTGTTTGATGATGTCGGCTATGGAAATTGTAGTACGAACCGATGACTGCTTTTCCAGGTGCTCCTGCAAGGCCACCATTTTGTTAAGGACCTCCGGTGATTTCATGTCCCCATCTACTTTGATTTCCATATCCATGGTACCGGTCAATTCCTCATCCAGAAAATCGATACTGTCACGGATTTGGGTCCCTTTACTAAAAAAGCTCGCAAAATTTACTTCCACAGATACGCGACTGACTCCAAAAAGGGCTATGAGCACAATTCCTGTACCAACTGACAGAACCCGTTTCGGACGATTTACAACCTGATTGCCTATCTTATCTACGATCGTTTCAAAAATACTCTTTTTAGCCAGGGAGACATGTTCTAAATCCCATTTTTTCAGGTTTAATAATGAGGGTAGAAAAATTGTAGATAGCAACCAAGCCCAGGAAATACCGAAAGCCATAGAAACTCCATATCCAAGGAATTGGTTAATGGGAGTGAAAATCATAGAAAGGAAAGCAACTGCCGTCGTAAGACTAGTCAGCATCACCGGGAGCATGAGGGTGTTCATGGAGGAGCGAATAGCATCGCGAATGTCGCGTCGTTTGCGGGCTTCCCGCATGAATTTGGTGATGATATGAATACCATCCCCGTTGGCAATCGTCAGCAAGATAATCGGCATTGAGGAGTTCAAAACAGCAAAATAAAACTTATTAGAGCCCGTGAAATAGACCAACCAGCCCATGAAACCCATCATCCCTACTAAAGACAAGATTACGACTGATAGAGCCATGCCCACAGCTGGAAAACTGCGCATATTTAACAACATAATGATTACTAAAATCAATATTCCTAACCGCATAAGCCGCATAATATCAGACCGAATTAGAACCGGTATCCGGCTAGTCAGGTAGAGCTGCCCGCCAAAATGAACTTCGTAGTCACCCAATATTTTCTTCGCCAACTCCATAATCTTCGCTGTAGTTACTTCATTATCCACATCCACTTTGGGTTGGACAACAACATTCAAAAAGTCCCGGTTTTTACTCAAAATCCGAACGGCAAAATCTGGATTTTCATTTAGGTAATTTTCGATATCCTGAATTTGCTCCACCGTTAATTCGCGGGTTTGTTGAAGGTCACTGACTTCCATAAAACCATCGTCACTCTCAATACGGTTCATATTAGTCAAACTGAAGACCTGATCCACTTCCGGTATTTCTTCTAGGGCATGGACAAAATCCCACGCAGTTGCCAGAGCTTGGGGATTGAGGATATCTTCACCTTTGCGACCAAAAGCGATGAAGATCCGCTCTGTGGAACCGAATTCATCTAAAATCGAATTCCAAACAACCATGGAAGGATTATCCTCTGGAATCATATTCATAATATCATTGTCAATAACGATATGAGGAATTCCTGCTCCTAAGAGTAGAGTAATTGCTAGACTTATGATTATCGTCCGGCGAGGATGATCCAGTGCTTGTTTAATCAACCAGGATTTAATTGAATTCGTCATCGGTTCAAGCTCCATCAAAAGGGTGAAAAGTCTCCATCTCTTGTTGCCCCTTAGGCGTTAGTAATCCCCCCGTGAGGATTGAGAGGTATACTTCAATTGTATCAATGAAAGTAATATTATTAGATAGAAAAAATTCTGGCTGAAAAAGTCGATTGATGATATTGATATGCAAAATAGCGGCGATCTGAATATTGATGTCTTTCCGGACCAATCCCTGCTCCTGACCAGATTTTAAAAGATTGTAAAATATAGTCAATATATTTGCGCGAAAGGCTTCAAACCGTTTCCACTCATCAGGATAGGTTTGTTTGAGGTCATTAATCGCACTAACGTTCAATTCCCCAACTATCTCCCGAACTGAGCGAATGATGTAGGCAAATTTTTGCACCGGGCTTTGATCCTTACGACCTAAAATAACATTAAAATGAGATTGTATCCGGTCGCGTATCTGACTGAAACAGGCTCGCAGTAAATCGTCCCGAGTAGGAAATTCCCCGTAAATGGTTTTTTTACTCATCCCTAATTCTTTGGCCAATCGGTCGACGGTGAATCCACGAATCCCGTAGGTACCGATTTCCTCCAAAGCGGTGCTTAAAATGAGCGCACGTTTGTCAGGTGGATTATTGATCATAGGAAACGAATATCGTTTTTATCGTTTCCAATTTACCAAAAAATATCGGTCAAACCAAAGTTAAAATTGATCTCTAAAGAGATTGCTGTGACTTCAGAATAATGTACTCAGAAAGAAATATAGCTTTACAACCGTTGCAGTTACTTAATCAATCCGGATCAGAAAACGCTGGGTGAAAAAATTGTCTTGAATTCCCACATCGTACTCTACGTCCGATACCTTCAATATGGTTTTCCGGTTGGTTTGAACATTTTCCATGGTCATCGTCGTTACCCGCCAGTAGGGTCCTTCCTTGATGTGTTCAGGAATAGTAAGGACTTTTAGCAGGCGACTGTTATGATCATAAAATTCCACCTTTTTCACCAGCCAGTTTTCGCGGTCAATCCATAAAATGCGATATTGGTAATAGTGTTGTTCGATCGGCCGGGCCAATACCCGATAACAAGGCACTCCAAAGACCGTGTCCGGCTCTAAGACCTCGTATTTTTCAGACTCAATGGAGAGATTTCCTAAATCTTCATACGTAAACTCAGTGCCTAAGAAGTTTGCCGAGCGTTCCTTGGATTCAATCCGTTTTGCCGTCTTCAAACGGGGTAGGAATAACCACTGTTCACTCCGTCCATCCCTGTAAGACCAGGTGAGAAAACCAGTTCCTTTAACCACCTTCGGACGCACAAACCGCAAGAGGGTCTTACTGGTAAACTCACCCGTAGTGTAATGCTTTTGATGGCGGATCAACTCACGAACACGCCTTTTTTCTTTGCCCCGTTTATAACGAATTAAGGTCAATTCGATGCGGGAGATGGACGTTGTGGGCACAGGCCGAGCCAGGACGTGTTCCATGATCTCACGTCCAGTGAGTCCGGTGATCTGACCGTAAGTAAAAGGAAAATTCATCAACAGAACCAGGAGTCCCACTTGCCTGCCTAAACTCAACTTCACCCTAACCTCCATTGGTACTATGTTTTTCTTTGAATAGGAATTTCGGTTCCAACCAACTCACCACACTGGGAAGCAATGCCAGGGCCCCGAAGAGACACATGAATATGGAGAAGATAATCAAAAACCCAAAGAAATTGACCGGCTGGAAAACAGACAGGACCAACACAGCAAATCCCACGATGACCGAGAAGGCGTTGAACACAATCCCTTTTCCTGAAATGCGCAGCGTGGTAAAAATAGCATCGTGGATATTCATTCCTTCTCGGATGTGTTCCTGGAGATGCCAGAGAAAATGTACCGTGTAATCGACTCCCACGCCAATCATAATACTGGATACCATGGCGGTAGCAATATTCAGTTCAATGTTTAAATATCCCATTAACCCAAAGACGGTAATAATTGCCGTGAGCAATGGCAAAATTCCCAGGAGACCACCTACGAAAGAACGAAATACAAAGGCCATAATAATAAAAACTACGATGATGGAAATGGTAAGACTGATCATCTGTCCCTGGACGATGAGTTTGGCCATCATGGCCAGAAGCGTAGCGGGGCCCGTGAGTTCAATCCGTCCTCCGTCGTAGAAGTTCGCCCGAATGTAGTCATAAGTATCCTCTACGATTTCAACCACCTCGGACGTAGCAACCTTTCGCAAGCGGACCAATAACTGGGCATACTCTGGCTCGTCGATGTCATCGACAAATTGGTCAAAGTCTGACTCATTCCCCGTGAGGCTGTATAGAAACAGGTACTGTGCAATCAGATCCTCGTCGTCGGGAATTACCTCGTACT
>CAZBEL010000147.1:0-4637 GCA_964490885.1 uncultured bacterium | reverse complement strand
TTAACTCCCCCTTCTCAATTTGATCCTTAATAATGGGAATACACCGTTTACTATACACCGCACACAACGGCTCCAAACCAAAACCGGCATCCAAGACCAAAATGTCTTGACGACCGCCACGATTCCACAACTCCTGAATGATCCGGGTTGTAACGTTCGGTAGATCGCAAGCCATAACTAAAACGTAATTGTCCGTTGCGTAATTCAAGGCAGTGTAAATCCCACCTAGCGGACCGAGGTTCGGAATGACATCATGGTATAGTGGCAGGTTTAAATAGTTAAACTTTTCCGGAGCATTCGTGATAATCATGGGCCGGGAGATTACGGGTTTCATAGCCTGAACTGCCCGTTCAATGAGAGTTGTGTTCCTAATTTTTACCAGGGCCTTGTCTTCCCCCATACGTTTGGATTTCCCCCCGGCCAAGATGGCACCGGAAATGCCAGGTCTGTTACTCATGGGTAAAAAGGAATTTGAATCGGTTAACGATCTAAAGCCTTAATCCGGGAGACATGGCGGCCCTGCTCAAACGCCTCCTGTAACCATAAACCAATGACGTCAATAGCCTCTTCTTCGGTAATAAAACGAGCTCCTAGAGAGAGCACATTGGCATTGTTATGACGCCGGGAGAGTAGCACAATTTCATGGGACCCCCCGTAGTACACCGCTGCCCTGATCCCCTTTACACGATTCGCCGCCATGGCCTCTCCCTGACCGGAACCCCCAAAAAGGATACCACGACTGCCCTCTTCCCCTGCTAGTGCGCGGACACAGGGAAAGATATAATCAGGATAATCGTCTTTCACATCATACTTAAAAGCTCCATGATCCTGAACTTCATATCCTTTTCTTCTTAAATACTCTTTCACCGTTTCTTTTAATCCGTAACCGGCATGGTCGGCTGCGAGATGGATTTTCATTTATTCCCCCTTTTGGCCCGTTGACCGTAAACCGACCCAACGAGTAGTACTTTCCACTGTTTTTTGCCAAACATCCAATTTCACGTACCCCTGATTAAGGTTTTTAAACTCAGTAAATACCATTAGCACCCTGACACATTAATCCAATACTCCATTAATCCATTCCTCCATTGGCATTAAAGCAATTTCTCAAGGTGACCTCTAATCTTTTGTTCTACTTGGTCCGGTGTAAAACCAAATTTCTGTGCCAGGACATTGGCTGGAGCCGAAGCGCCGAAATGATCCACACCGATCATGAGTCCCTGGGGCCCCACATAACGTTCCCAACCCTGAGTAATGCCCGCTTCCAGAGAAATTTTCATAGCCCCCCGCAAGGGAAGGAGTCCTTGTCTATAGGATTCTGGTTGTGCGTCAAATAGTTCCCAGGAGGGCATACTCACCACGCGTATGCGGCGATCCTGCATGCGCTCCGCCACCTCCAGAGCCAGGGAGACTTCGGAGCCAGTGGCGATTAAAATCAACTCGGGCCACCCTTCACAATCGCGAACGCAATAGGCACCCCGGGCCACCCCTTCTTCAATTTGACTCATGGGTAAGTCCAATACCGGGACTCCCTGCCGGGTTAAAATTAAGGCGCTAGGAGTATTCGGAGATTTTAGAGCCAGTTTGAAACACACAGCCGTTTCCTTGGCATCCGCCGGGCGGAGAACCTGGAAATTAGGAATGGCCCGCAAAGCCATAATCTGTTCCACGGGTTGATGGGTAGGGCCGTCCTCGCCCACGTAAAAGGAATCATGGGTGAATTCGTGAATTACCCGCAGGTTTTGTAGGGCCGCCAGACGCAGGGCAGGCCGTTCGTAGTCGGAGAAAACCAGGAACGTTCCGCCAAATGGAATGAGTCCGCCATGAAGGGCAATCCCGTTTAAAATAGTTGCCATGGGAAATTCGCGTACACCAAAGGCAAAATTGCGTCCGGTGCGCCGCTCTCTGGAAAAATCCCCATAACGGGTAGCGAAATTTCCAGTGTAATTGGAGGGTTCCAGATCAGCAGAGCCTCCCACCAGATTCTCTACCTCCTTGGCAAAAGCGTCCAGAACGATGCCAAAGGCTTTTCGCGTGGCCACAGAACTACCAACCTCGAAATTTGGATATACTAATTTGGGTAAGGATTTGTTGAAAGAGGCATCCCACATTTTTTTGAAGGAAGGTTGAATCTGGGCCTTTTGTAAATCGTGTTTCCACTGCCCGACCCTCTCGCGGAGAGAATCGAAACGAGACCGAAAATATTCGACAATCTCTGTAGGAAGATAGAAGGGTTCTGTAGGTAAGCCCCACTGTTCCTTCGTAGCCAAAATTTCCTCCTGTGGCAGTGGTGCACCATGGGTGGCCGGATCCCCTTCCATAGTTGCCGTGCCGTGGGCCATGATAGACTTGCCAATTATAATGCTGGGACGATCCACGACCTGGGCCTTCTCTATGGCCTCTCTGATCTGCTCCAGATCGTGACCATCAATTTCCTGAACATGCCAGTTGAAGCCCTCAAACAAGGAACCATAGTCGGTAGAGTCGGCCCGGGAGGTCCTACCAGAGATCTGGGCTGAATTAGAATCGTAGTATAAAATAACGCGGGACAGGCCCCAGTGACCCGCTAGTGCAGCCGCGCCTAAAGCTACCGGTTCCTGAAGGTCCCCATCTCCGGCTAAAATGTAAGTGAAATGGTTAATAAGCTCTTCTTTCTGTGGGGAGACTTCCTGTAACCTGGCACGGAGCATGGATTCAGCCACCGCCAGGCCAATCCCCATGCCCACCCCCTGCCCTAACGGACCGGTAGTAGCTTCCACACCCGGTGTCTCCACCTCTGGATGGCCAGGAGTGCGACTACCCCATTGTCGGAAGGTTTTCAGATCCTCCATATTCAACCACCCTACCATGGTCAAGAATGTATAAAGCAACATGGACTCGTGTCCGGCAGAGAGAATAAACCGATCCCGATTCACCCAATGGGGATCATCGGGATCGAAATGGAGGTAATCTTTGAATAGAACATAAGCAAAGTCCACAGAGGACAGGGCCCCGCCCGTATGTCCAGAGTTAGCCCGCCGAACCCCATCTATAATAAGTCCCTTCAAAACTCTGATGGTAAATTGATCCTTTTCCTCATCGGACCAAGTATTGAAGGAATCTAAATCTTGGTAACCAACCATGTTCTACTTTACTCGTTTAAACTGTTGGATCGTTTTTACGGGATCAGGTGAACCGAAAATGGCTGAGCCAGCTACTAAAATATCCGCGCCGGCCTCTGCTACCATGGCTGCATTATCCAGTTTAATCCCACCGTCCACCTCGATTAAGACTTGTTCTCGGCGGTTGAGCTGCAACAACAGACGATCTAACTCGCGGATACGCTCGGTAGATTGGGATAAATACTTCTGAGCCCCAAAGCCCGGCTCCACACTCATTATTAATATCAAATCCACCTTATCTAAATAGGGATCCAACGCCGAAACCGGCGTTCCTGGTTTTATGGAAATGCCCACTCGTTTCCCTTGAGCT
This sequence comes from uncultured bacterium, assembly GCA_964490885.1. Classification (GTDB taxonomy): domain Bacteria; phylum Fidelibacterota; class Marinisomatia; order Marinisomatales; family TCS56; genus CAZBEL01. The sequence goes on along the minus strand of CAZBEL010000147.1, from coordinate 1,166 downwards.
TTAATCATGTCAATGATGTCCCCCGGGTTATCTGTCGCTTCCAGGTGGAAGGTTATACCGTCGGCACCAGCACGAGCAAATGGTTTGACCAGTGTTTCCACATTTGTAACCATTAAGTGTACATCTAAAAACAGGTGTGTATGGGGTCGCATTGACGCTACAACCATGGGCCCAATGGTGAGGTTGGGGACAAAGTGATTATCCATAACATCAATATGGATGTAGTCCGCACCTCCCTGAACGCACTGATCCAACACCGTCCGCAGATCAGAGAAATCCGCCGATAAAATGGAGGGGGCCAGTTTTATTCCAAATGCCATCTTCTTCACAGAGAAATTAGCATACCACCTATCAGCTTTCAAACCGTGAAGAAAAGGACACCCTTCTTCAGATTATCTGGCTTTCTCCTGGCTCAAGATTTTGTGTTTCGTCGCTCCGGCGACAGTTTTCCCTGGGGAGTTAACTTTAAGTTGAGCCACCAAATAAAGGGTTCATCCCCTACGGTGAGAAACCCTGAAAACCATTTCAAGCACTTAAGCAAAGGAAATCAATATGAAACTCAAAGCACTCCTCGTGAGCAGTCTACTCTTACCAATTATCGCCGTCGCTGCCTTGGTGATTAACCAACAATTCGGCACTCTCAGTGGTCAGGGCCATGCCCGCACCCATAACTTCCCGGTCATTGCCCAAACATTCGATATCACCATTAGTGATCCCGATATGAACGGCCTTCGAACTTTGAAGGTTGTTGTTCCAATCAAGGACATTACCACTAACATTGGCCTTCGGAATACCCATATGCGCACAAGCATGTTTGACCTAAAACAATACCCCAATATTATCTTTACAGCAACTTCTGACAAACCCATTGAAGTAGGAACCTACGTTCTGGACGGCATGTTATCCATCAACGGAGTTACCAAACCCCACCAACTAGAAGTGACCCTAGAAGAGATGGACGGTAAACTCATAGCCACGGGTTCTACAGTAGTTACACCTACCGACTTCGATCTTCCCCTCCCTGGCATGGGACCCATGAAAGTTCTGGACCATGTGGAGATGGCCTACAACGTGGAGGTTCCTAAGTAATGAGTTCCCTCTGGAAAAGAGGGGATTTCGGTCCCATTGCCCTAATCCGCACGCGACACTTCACCATCACCACGTTT
>CAZBEL010000146.1:0-4645 GCA_964490885.1 uncultured bacterium | reverse complement strand
TCCCCGTGTACTTTTTCCTGATTCAGCCGTTATCATCCAGCTGATAAACCATAAACGTCTCCCCCCCGGCACTGATGATAGCGTTATATTGCGGGCCACGACCGTTTACATAGTGATACGCCTGCTCTACTGCTAAGGGCTCGGAAATGGTGGGGAGTGTCAGAAAGCTCTTAAACTTACGCCCGGTAACGGCGATGGTATCGATACGCTCCCGCTCTAACTGCTGAAACAAATCATTGATGACCTGCTTGGGGTTCCCTTCATGGGGTTGGGATAAAACCCGTTTTATTTTGGGCTTCTGGCCGTTTTCTTCTAAAACCACCACGGTGATGGTAGAAGCCCCGGCGCAAATGCCTACACTATTGGCCATATAGCCCTCCTTTTTAGCTTCGTATAGTAGTCTTCTTTCCCTATACGAATACCTCGCTTATTTTCAATCCGCAGTACATTTAATCATGGACCTTTACTTGAGAAGTAAATGTACCCCACGGATGGCTATGCCCCCTTGTAATAACATGAATATAGACCATGTAGAACCTGATGTTCAGTCGTTTGTTATCTCTCGTTATCCGTGTCAAATTCATGTTAAAACACTATATTTCTACTACTCAAATATAAACAAAAGTAAAATTTTGGGTAGCTTATTTTTCTATAATGAGGGCAGGGACAAGGGCGCCTACCCATGATCAAGTCAAGACGGAAAAAAGTAGTATGGCCTATGAAGCTGTTGTATCGGCAGGTGTCTCTTCTGGTTTTGGTTTTGGCTTCGGCTTAGGTTTTTCGCCCCAGTAAGTTTCGCGGGTTTGCAATTGGTAAATAATATTAGCATTGGTCTGGTACACTTCTGGCTTTCCAGGAAAGCGGACGTAATTTCGGCTCCAATCTGTTTTGGAATTACCAAACACTACCCGACTCAACACCTCACCAGATATATCTTTCAAGGTTAAAAACGTCCCGGTGGAATCGTCCACGGAGTATTTGATCCACTTCGCCGGGTTTTTAGATACGATCGATTGACGTTTGATAGTGAGAACATTCTTGAAGAAATTATCCAGGGGACGTTGTTTGACCACCAGGGAGTCATTGCCCACAATTTTCCAACTGGTATCTACTAAGGCTAATTCCAACGTATCGGTACCCTTTTCAATCCTGATCCCATAAACATCATCAGGATTTATGGAAAAGACGTCCACCGTTTGGGTGCGGTACCGGTTTTGACTGAACATATTGATAACCACCAGAATGATCAATACTAAGATCACTCCTCCCGCTAGGGTCAATCGTTTAGTCATAGAGTTCCTCCAGGATACTTGCATGACGTTTCTTCCAGCGCATACGGAAAAAACCGAAGGCGACGATCAACAGGGATGGTAGAACAATATTCACCCATTTCCAGGTGCGTTTGGCATCGTCGGAGATTTCCTTTAACGGTCGGTTAGTAATTTCCCGGGAACGGAGAGCAATTAGTTCCCGGTCGCCCATGAGATAATCCACGGCATTTAAAACAAACACGTGGTTTTCCGGCGAAGCGCCACCACCATCATCTAATAGAAACTCCGAGTCAGAAACCAAGATAATCTGCCCCATGAGGTTATTCTCAGGATTGACGATCTCGGCACGGGCGGCCAGGATCTTTTTAGGCTGATTCAACTTTTTCAACATGGGATTAGCCTGTGGATCGGGGCTTAGGTTAAAAAAGCCTGTCATCGTACCTGTGTGGTTAGAGGTGGTGAACAGGGGCGCTACCGAAATGTTAGAATCAACAACAGCAGAATCCAATTTGATTTCGCTGGGGAAGATGAGTTGCATCTGTTCCAGGCCCCCTACTACCGGGTCATCGGCATTGAAATTGCGGATGATGGGAAGAAACGGGTATTCCATGGGCACATTCATACGGAAAAAGCCCATATTTTGCATGACGTTCACCCGACCACAAACGCGATCCAAGACTAGGTTTTCTTGAATGTGAAGCCCGTACTGGTCCAGAAGGTCGAAGATGTTCGACTTGATCACACTGCCCCGCTGTGTCCGAAGATTAGGTTTGACTCTTCTCTGAGCCAGCAATACACCGCCACCTCGGGCAATGAAATCCTTCAGGTTCTTTTCTACTTCTGCAGAAATGGAATCTTCAACACCGTTCACCAGAATAACGCCGATGGTCTCCGGGACCGGGTTCTGGAGATTAATAGAGCGCACCTGGTAGCTTTGCCGGAGCAGGTTGGTGATATTATCATTGGCCGGTGTTTCATCTCCCATACGGGCGATAGCCAATATTTTCTTCTCCGTGTCCACCAACTTCTTAATCTTAGTGGTAATGGCGTACTCCAAACCGGTTGTTGTCTGAATTACTGGAATGACTTCCCGTTTGTCTTCATAGAGGATGACCATCCCCATAAAGACCTTCTTTACCTCTAACTTGTCATTCTCAACAACCTGTAGTTGTACGGGTTGAATACCGGATTTTTGAGCATCCTTCTCCAGATCCTCATCCGTCTCTGGACTATAAAACTCGAATCGGATGTTGCCGTTGGAATATGCCTCGTACTCTTCTAAAATATCCTGTAAGTACCTTCGATTGTTTCCATATTCCCCAGGTAGGTTGTCCGAAAAATAGACCTTCATGGTAAGCAGATCGTCAATCTTGCTCACCACGGAGCGGCTGGATTCTGAGAGGGAATAAATCTTGTTATCGGTAAGGTCCAGACGTAGAAACCAGTTACGGGAAATCATATTCACTAAAACCAGAATCACCAATAAAATGGCCGCTGGGAGTAAAACTGAGCGCCGCATATCCAGTTTCATGATTACCTCCACTTCCTTACTTCAAGGTTCTGGACGGTGAGATACAGGAAAAACCCGATCACGGAAGCAAAGTAAATAAGGTTGCGCGTGTCAATGACGCCGCGGGAAATATTGGAATAGTGGTAATCCACGCTTAAATATTGTACCAATCCAGCTAAGGTGGCCGGAACGAATAACAACAGTTTATCTAAGAGAAAAAAGATCAAAACAATGAACACACCAATAATAAAAGCCACCACCTGGTTATCCGTTACGCTACTGGCAAAGGTACCGATGGCAGCATAAACGGCCCCCACCAAAGCCAGGCCGAAATAGCCGCTAAACACGGCACCGTAGTCAATATTCGTTCCAACACTCACCAGGGTAATAAAATGCACAACTGTGGCAAATAACCCCAACAGAATCAGTGAGAATGCAGCCAAGAATTTCCCAGCCACAAACTCCGTGTAATGAAGGGGCAATGTGGAAACGATCTCCATCGTCCCCAGGTTATTCTCCCGGGCAATCAGGCCCATGGACACGGCGGGGATAAAAAAGAGATATACCAGGGGAACGATACTAAACAAGGCCCGCATATCGGACTGGTCGTACAGAAAGAAGGTGTTCATGAAAAAATACCCGTTCACCACGGCAAAGATCACCAGGAAAATGTAGGCCATGGGACTATTGAAAAAGGACCTGATTTCCCGAAGATAAATGGTTTTAACGTTACGCATGGGCACCTCCTGGCAAGGTAAGTTGCCTGAAGAGATCTTCAAGATTAGTACTGCGGGGAGTCATTTTCAGGATGACCCATTTGGAGTTCACTGCATACTGGAAGATATTCTCCCGGGGATCGCTTTCCCGGGGATATTCCAATTGCAAAATATGGTAATCCTTTTTCTCCTCAACTTTCACCATTTTTACTTCCGGTATGGCCACGGAGAGATTTTCTAAGCTTTTCTTATCAGCGTTTTTCACTTCCAGCGTGAGGAACGTGTTGCCCATGAAATTGCTGATCAATTCATCACTGGTCCCATCGGCCACAATCTGTCCTTCATGAATGATCACGATCCGGTCCACAGTGGCCTGGATTTCCTGGAGGATGTGACTGGAGATGAGGACAAGCTTCTCTTTACCGAGCTTTTTAATTAATTCCCGGATTTCCACGATCTGGTTGGGGTCCAATCCTGTCACTGGTTCGTCAAGGATCAGTATCTCCGGATCGTGGAGCATGGCAGCAGCCAAACCAATGCGTTGTTTGTATCCCTTGGAACAAGTTCCGATCTCGCGGTGAACCACACCCTTTAAGCCACACTGCTCCACCACCCGCGAGAGGGCCTGTTTAAACTGTTTGCCCCGGATCTCCCGGATCGCGCCCACAAATTCCAAATAATCGTAGACTTTCATCTCCGGATAAAGGGGATTGAATTCGGGGAGGTAACCCACCATCTGCTGAATTTCGTGGGTGTGCTCAAGAATATTGTAGTCATTAACTTCTACCGTACCGGCTGTGGGGACTAAATAACCTGTAATGACTTTCAGGGTGGTAGATTTTCCAGCCCCATTGGCGCCCAAGAACCCGACAATTTCACCGTCATTCACATCAAAACTGATGCCGCGCACCGCCTGAACCGATCCGTAGTACTTCTTTAACTCTTTCACCTTAATCATTCAGTCATCGCCTCCTTGAGTATATTACTAAACGGAATTTAAGGTAGACTTATACAACTTAACGCCCGGGGAGTTCCAGTGATTTTTCGGATTCTCCCCGGGCGTTAAAGGGGTCTGGATGGTCTTCTTATGAAGACCATTATTCTTTATATCAGGCTACTGCACGATAGTTGTCCGGAGTGCGGATTGT
>CAZBEL010000145.1:0-4649 GCA_964490885.1 uncultured bacterium | reverse complement strand
GTAGAGGGGTTCCTGAGGAACAAGTTCTAAAAAGGTCTTATCCTGTTGTGGGGTGAGGGTATGCAGGGTTTGAATCGTGTCGCTGTATTCTCCCACGAGAACGATTCCCTGGTCGGTAGTTAATGGGTCGATTTGACCGGTGAAAGTGAGTCCAATAGAACTGTACCAGGGCAAGGTGGCTGATGTGTCAGGTGTCGTACTTTCTAAGAGGGGCAAAACCTGATTGTCTACATGCAGCAGGATGGTATCCCCGGTCCCAGACTGCCAGTTGTCGGCAGGGGTCACGGCCAGGAAAACGAGGGTGTCTAAGTTGAAAAGATCTACGATAGTCGTCCAGGTGAAGGTATTGTAATAATTCCCTGATGATATGACCGGAGGTAAATTAGGTACGGTCGCAGCCTGCCAAGTACCGCTGTTCTGTATAGAAAACGCTACGGTAATGGTATAGTCATCATTTGTAGGATCAACGATCAGGAAGGGGATATCAATATTACCCGATTGTTCGTTGCCAAGATTACTTTGGTCAATGACTAAGAAGCCTACGAAATTATCCACAGGGAAGGGGCCGCGAGTGACGCGGTTGGTGTCATGGTAATCAAACGCCTCCACACGGAAGAAGACAGAATCAAAATACTCAGCCCCTAAATCAAGATTAGTGTCCCACTGGAGCCAGAGTGTATCTGGTGAATCGTCGCGGTCACGCGTCTGTAGAACTATTTCCGATACACTCTTAAGATCATCAATCTTTTTCTTTTGAGGCAAACGCCTTAAACCTGCATTCATTGTGGCCAAAGACCACTGAATACTATCCTTTGAATAAAAATAGGTATAGGTTATGGAATCGCCTTCGTAATCCAGAGAAGTAAAAGCAATCGGTACCAACCCGTGCTGTTCTTCAATCAATGGAGTGACGAAAGTAATCTGGGGTGGATAATTCACTGCTGTTCCCATTGCCTCCACAGAAAAATCGCTTTCGTTCCCTACGCTGTCAACAGCCGACAACTGGTAATAATATGGTTGATCCAGAACAATGGAGGTGTCAAGAAACGAAGTGTCTGGAGCATTAATCACCGCCAAAAAGCTATCCGCAGGGGAGGTTTCACCACGATACAGGTTGTAATGGTGTAGATCACCCTCGGAACTTGGGGACCACACTACTTGGATCGCCAGGGGGGCACTACTTGCTTGTAAATTAGTAGGCGGATTGGGAGCCACCGTATCTATCCCCATGACCTGCAGAGGAAAGAACTGGAGCGTATCAGGATCGTCGGTATCATCACTGGCAATGCGTAAAGTATCGTTAATAGGACCTAACTGCGTGGGTTGACAGGATATCAGAATATCCATGCTGTCAGCAGGAGCAATTACACCGGTAGTATCACTCAGGGTAAAGTCTGGATTGGTGTTTCGGATAGAAAATATTGTTAAAGGCTGGTTTCCTTCGTTATAAACTCTAAGGGACCAACTGGAAATGGAATCGACCTGAATAGTTCCAAAATCGTAGTAGTTTTCAGTTAAAACTAATTGACGGGTGTGGGGAACAGCTAACGCATGTTCGTAGGCACCTATATCAGGATCGGAGGCAGTTGGGTTAGGTCGTGGATTCCCCTCTATATCCATTCCCGGAGCTACGTACCACATCGTATCGATTTGTATGGAGTCCACCCCAGCCCCGATGCAGTAACTGGTCTCTAACAAGTGTAAATCGGTGCTGTCGGGTTCTACAAAGCGGGGATCAAGGGTAATATTGCCTGCTAACCAGTCGACGGTACCGTTATTATTTGTCCAAATGCTATCTACTCCGAACTGGATATCGGAATAGGTTACAGTAAGGGAACTGGGGCTTCCCAAGTTAGAGAAATATACTTCAGGGGATGTATTTTCCCAGAGGATAGTATTTATCAGTATCGGGTTGGAGCTTTCACAACTTAGCCCACCGCTAATCAAATCGGAGGTATTGCCAGAGATAGTTGTATTCATCAACAGAGGATCAGAGTTAATGCTGTAAATGGCACCCCCATAATACCAGGCGGTATTTTGGGTCAAAAGAACATTAGTTAATACAATTTGAGAGTTGTTACAGTAAAGTCCTCCACCATAGCCACTGGTATTGCCTTTAATGATAACATTTACCAGCCGTGGACTGGCACCCGACGCAAGCAGACCCCCACCGAGTAAGGCCGTATTCCCTTCAATAGTGGTACTTTCCAAAAGGGGATTTGAATTGCCAGTACAATAAACACCCCCACCGTCATTGTTATAACCGGTAGAAACAACATAGTTCCCAGAAATTAGGGTGTTTTTAATCGTAGGACTGGAATTTTGACCGCAGTAAATCCCACCTCCAAAATCATCGGCAGCATTATTCAGGATACGTAAATCCAGTAGAATTGGCTGACTATTGTTGTCACAATAAATCCCACCACCAGTTAGGGCAAACCCATTTTGCAAAGTGAATCCCCTAAGAATTGTCGTAGAATCCTCCCCACTCTCAAAAGTGACCACACTTCCATTCTGATTGCCATCTAAAATCGTCACTTCCGGTCCAGTTAAGGAACGGAGAACGATATTCTTCCCGTTAAAATTAATGTTCTCTTGATAGGTACCCGGTTCTACCACGACGGTATCATGGTCCAGGGTCATATCGATGGCCCCCTGGATAGAAGGAAAGGCTGTGGGAACTTCGAAAACCATATTTTCGATCTGGGTCAGGATCAGATTAAGATTGGTTGTATCCGGCTTTTGTACCGAAAAAGGTTGGGGTGTCTGGTAATCTATATAATGGAATTGACTTACAGATAAAGTATAATTATCTGAAAGAATGCTATCCATAAAGAAAAAGCCAGCACTATCTGTGAGTGTGGTCTCGGTAAGGCTTGCTTCATGGAACAACTGTACCTGCGCACCTACAACGGGTCCTCCCAGGTTACTCGTAACCGTACCAGACACACTACCGTAGAAGAAACTGGCGTCGATTTCCTCACCTACGGTTAGATTCAGTACCGAGAGGTTACCCGTACCAAACAAGCCATCACCCTGGAGAAATGCTGGAATACCTTCCCGGGTCTCAGGTGCGAAATCTGGCAGGGAATCCAGGTCAGTTCGGACTAAAAAAGCCATGGGATTCCCGGGAGTAAAACCGGGTAATCCATAGGTGAGATCCTGCTCCCAGGTAATGATCTGTAGTGAAGAAATAACACCTGTTGAATAGTTTAAGGGTGGTGTATCAAAACTTAAGGAGACGTCTCCAAATATCTGGCCTGTATTTCCTGTACCAGATTGGTCAACAACAATCTGATTTGCGCTATAGCCTATTGGCCAATATCCGACCAACCCATTTTCATCTTCCATAAGAGTGTTGTTTAAGTTGTCTTGTATTTCACCTTGCGTTAATTCTCTGGACCACAAACGGAATTCATCAATATATCCGTGTAAATAACTGTTATCCGGATTATCGCCAATACGCATCGTGTATGAGTACGGGTCAATATTGGGTTGCACATAGCTGTTATTTTCCCCCACGAGGTTTCCATCTAAATAAATTTTTCGGTTAGTGCCATTCCATGTTAGGGCTACATGATGCCAGGTATTATATTGCCATTGATTATAGATATTCCATTCCCCCGTCCAGCCATTATTGTAGCTATGATGATGAATTGTTCCCCCAGATCGATACATTAGATGGAAAGCTTGAGGATGCCAGCTATTATTCTGGGTGATCGACATTAAAGGTATATCCCCAGTGGGCGCATCAATTACCTTTACCCATAATTCTATACTTCCCACTGATGGATCAAACCCATATATCGTTGTTTCTATGTAGTCTTGCGCCCCTGAATTTCCGTCAAAATAATATGATCCAGTCTCATTACTATCTTGTACTGCTTCGATTACTCCAGTACCTACGCATAATAAATCATCATAAACGCCAATTTCATCCCCCACTTTCAAACTGGAATCGGTCCCTGTAATGATACTATCGACGACAATTGTGTAGGGCAATCCTGTGGGTTGGACGGGTTGGAAAAAACCCTCATAACCAACCCCTGAGACAGAGAGATAGTGGACATTACCGTTATCAGCATTGGAGTTCACTTGTACCAGGGCGTTCTCCCGTCCTTTGTTAAGGGGAATAAACAAAAGGTCAAAAAGAGCAACTCCTCCTGGTGGTATAGTAGTAGATTGAACAACAGCCTGGAAAACGGTATTACTCGCGGTGAGGGAGTAAACGGTGAGGTCGCGATTGCCATCATTCCGTATGGGGATTTGTAATGAGGTAGTATCCCCGACGACGGTGGGGGAAAAAGTGACGGTGGGATTGGGGAGGGTCAAATGACTCTGGAGGCTGGGAACACCCATGCCTTGTAGCGGCACTACAACCTGGGGTTGTTGAGGATCGTCAGAATAAAGGGTCAATATTGCTGAGTAAAAAATAGGTTCATTGGGAGCGAAAGTAACCGTTACAGAATCCACTGCCCCATTGGGTAAAGTTAACGAGGAAGGGTTGGAATAGAAGACCGGTGAAGAAGACTGAATGTTGGTAATCTGTAGGGGCGCATTGCCACTATTGGTAAGGTATAGGGTTTGATTGGTCGAGGCACCCACATTCGTGGGGTTAAAATAAATGAGAGTAGTATCTAAAACTAAAC
>CAZBEL010000144.1:0-4699 GCA_964490885.1 uncultured bacterium | reverse complement strand
CCCCTAAGCCCTGTTGAGGATCATACTCAAACTCCCGCACGTGCCACCACCCCTCGACTTCTACAGACCGGTTAGATTGAAAAAGAAACTGGACTAATTCTTCAAACGCCAATTGATTTCCAGTCGTAACATCGGTCACTTTATCCTCTGCGATGCTGACATCATCTACAGCACATTCCAATAACTCCGCGGCCGTCTTCTTCAGAATAGGGAGCAGCTTCCGTGCAGCGTCTCGGACGGCATTCCCGGTCATCACTACATTCCGGCTGGCAACGGAAGGACCGCTGTCCGGTACGTGATGCGTGGAGGTGGGTAGCACCCGAACTCGCCAGGGACTAATTCCCAGCGCTTCCGCCACCATCTGTACCACCACCGTCAAAGCCCCCTGACCCATTTCCACCAGCCCAAAGGCCACAGACGCCGTTCCGTTCTCATGTAACTGTAGTTTGACTCCAGCCCCGTCCATATGCCAACCGGCGGCCCCCAGACAATTCCCGTAATGAACAGTACTAACCCCCAATCCCTTCAAATAACGACCATCCTCGGTAACGCCGGGCTGGAACAACTTCCATCGTGAAGCGTCCACTGCCTTCCGGAGGGTCTCCCCTGCCCCCACTCCCTCCGTCAACTGTTGGCCCGTAGAGGTTTCCTCACCCGGATGAATAATATTTTTCAAGCGGAACTCCACCGGATCCATGTGCAATTCTGCAGCGATAATATCCATCATGCGTTCATGTCCGAAGGCGGCCTGGGGTGAACCAAAGCCCCGAAAAGCACCATTGGGCGGCAGGTTGGTGTAATAGGATTTAGAATCCACCTTTACATTGGATACTACATAAGGACCTAGGGCCTGGGCCGCAGCCCGATAGGAAACTACGGTAGACAAGGTTGCGTAGGCCCCAGCGTTTTCCTCTAACAGAACTTCAGCAGCTGTGAGTTTCCCCTCCCGGGTGACCCCCACACGGTACTTCATTTTAAACGGATGCCGCTTACTCGTAAGCTGAATGTCTTCGCTCCGACTGTACACCATCCTAACCGGGCGATTCAGCACTTTGGCCGCTACAGCCACCCGGGCACAAAGCTCTGAAGGAATATCCTCTTTTCCACCGAAAGCACCTCCGGTGGGCGCTTGTTCCACATGGACCTGCTCTAAGGATAGACCCAATGCCCTGGCTACGGCTTTTTGCACATAAAAGGGACACTGGAGCGAGCCGATCACTTTAACCTGGCCCTCCTCTTCGGAGAAGACCAAACACCCTTGGGGTTCTAAATAATAATGTTCCTGGCAAGGGGTCTCGAATTCAGTCTCTACGATCCGATCTGCCTGGGCAAATCCCTTGGCAATATCCCCTTTGCGAACCCGATGTTCACAGGCCAGGTTGGAATCGTGAATAAAGGGACCTTTAGCCTCACGACTCGCTTCAATGGTGAAATACGGTTCCCACGGTTCGTACTCTATCTGAACTGCCACCGCTGCCTGGCGGGCTTGGTCGGGGGATTCCGCCACTACCAATCCAATGGAATCGCCTATATAACGCACAACTTTTTCCACAAACAACGGTTGATCGGAGATAATTACCCCTACCTGGTTCTCGCCAGGGATATCACGGGCTGATATGAATCCTAAAAAGCCAGGAATTTTCTCTGCTGCAGTAGTATCGATTGAAAGAACCCGCCCAAAAGGAATGGAAGCCACGACCGGTGCCGCATGGGCCATTCCTGGTACCTTGAGATCGGTGAAGAAGCGGGTGGCCCCAGTGACCTTCTCCACGGCATCGGTGCGGGGGAGGGAGGTCCCGATCACCGAAAAGGAGGATTGCTCTTTCTCAGAGGGCATGGGGTCAGTTCCTTGCCAAAGGTCCGTCACTCGTTAGGAGAAGATTCCCGAAAAAGGGGTGTAAAGGAAAAGTTCACACCATCAAAAAGGCCCTGGTCACTCAGTTTCAGTTCTGGAATCACCAACAGGGCCATGAAAGAGAGAGTCATAAAGGGCGCCATCAATGATGAACCTAACTCTTTCGCTTTCTGATCCAGGTGTGAATACAGACGGGCTACGTCATAACCATCAGCAGGGGTCATGATGCCAGCAACGGGCAAGGGGAGAACAATTTCCTCATCCTTGGTAACCACGCAAAGTCCCCCCTTGTGTTGGATGACTAAGTTCACTGCTCGGGCCAGGGCTTCATCCGAGGTCCCCACGGAAACGATGTTGTGGGAATCGTGAGCCACTGAAGAAGCTAAGGCACCGGACTGTAGCCCAAAATTACGGATAAAAGCCACGGCTGGCGGTCGGTTCGCATAACGATTCACCACCGTAAGTTTTGACAGATCCCGGTCCACATCCGCCACGGCAAAACCGTTCTCAACCGACGGTTCCAACAACTCCCTTCCTGTAATCAATTGTCCATCGGTCACAGTGATCACTTCCAAAAGTCCCGGTTGAATGGGGACCTGAAAATCGGCAGCGCTTTTAGGTTGGCAATTAAACTGGTTAATTGGTTCCGCTGGTTGCTGGGTGAGGAGAGTTCGGTGGTTCTCTGCCACTTTCATTCCCTGGAGGTGAGTGGCTGACACCTGGAATTCTTTTAAATCGTCAACTACAATGAAGTCTGCTGGGTCGCCAACTTGTAACAATCCCACCTTCAGTCCATAATGCACCACCGGGTTTATGCATGCAGCCTGGAGAACATTGAACAAATCCACTCCCTGCCCTACAGCCCGGCGAACCATTTCATTGATATGCCCTGCGACCAGATCGTCGGGATGTCGATCATCACTGCAAAACATGACCCGGTCGGGGTACTCGTCTATGATTGGAATAAGCTCCTCCAAATTCCGGGCTGCAGAACCCTCTCGAATCTGAACCCACATGCCGTAGCCAATCTTCTCCCGGGCCTCATCCAGAGAAACACATTCATGATCCGCAGTAATGCCTGCCTGGGCATATTGTCGTGCCGAATCCCCCCGGAGCCCCGGTGAATGACCATCTACCTGTTTACCGTACTTTCGTGCTACAGACAGTTTCTTTAATTCATGAGGATTGCGCTGACAAACGCCGGGGGCGTTCATCATTTCGCTGAGGAATAAAATATCCTCTCGTTGTAGTAGAGCTTCCAGATCCTCAATATTCAGTTCGGCTCCGGCAGTTTCAAAAGGCGTGGCGGGAACACAAGCCGGAGCCCCAAAATAAAATTTGAAAGGCACATTGGCTGCATTGTTCAACATGTATTTCACACCATCAAGTCCCAGTACATTGGCAATCTCGTGGGGATCGGATACGGTGGCAACGGTGCCGTGCACCACCGCCAACCGGGCAAACTCAGCCGGGACTAACAGGGAACTTTCGATATGAATATGGCTGTCAATGAAACCAGGAAGAATAAATTGTTCCGGAACTTTTTTTTCTTCTCGGATTTTGGCGATATGACCCTCCTCGACCCTAATACATCCGGGGAAAATACGCCGCCGAGTAATATCGACAATCTGACCCCTAATCTCCAACTGGGAAACCCTCAGTCATGTCATCGAAAGAAATATCCATTTTGTCTCTGCCTTTTACTCGTAACTCAGAAAAAAAGGGCGATGGGATCGACTCTGTTGCTCCCGGTTCAAGCGTCAAGGATGCTTTCCACTCGAGAGGAACCACCCTATTCCCATACCCTGCTACGGTTAAGTTAGTCTACTGGCGGGGTAGTGAGCAACATTTTCAAAGCCAACACAGATTTCCTGGGGAGCGGTTTTCAAATGATAGTATATTACTCGATGAACTTTGGGGAAATCCTTTTTGAAAAACCAATCCTGGCCCACGGCGCCTGTATCGGACTGATCGGGGGCGGTGGCAAAACCACTTTGCTCTACCGACTGGGTTATGATCTGGCCCAAAGTCACCGAAGGGTACTCCTAACCTCCCTTACCAAGGCTGGACACTCACCAGAATACCCCATCCACTACTGGCCCCTCTCTGGAGACCCAGACGATTGGTTCAAAGAACGGAATCCTATCTATGTGCTAGCAAAACAACTGGCCCCAGAAAAATACGAGGGTTTAACAACGGCACAATTGGAACAACTATTACCCCACCTGGACGTCTGCGTTGCCGAGGCTGACGGTGCCCGGCGACACCCCCTGAAAGCTCACAACGACCGAGATCTTTATTTACCCTCCTGCATCACGCATGTCATCATCCTCGTTGGTGCCGAAGTCGTCAACCGTCCTCTAAATGAGAAGTGGGTTCACCGCCCGGAACTTTTCCAAAAACTGTGGGGACTTCCCTCAGATGAACGGTTGACGCCAGACATTATTGCCAGCGTCGTGACCCATCCTAAAGGCTATCGATCGCGACTGAACCCTTCCACTTCCACCGTCTACTTCATTAACCAGGCGGACGTTTTTCCCGAGCAAGCGAAGACCTTGGCGTCAACGATGCTAAACTACACCACTGAACCGGTATTCTATGGCAGTGTTCGAGAGAAATGGTGGAAGTTAGTTCAATGACTTTAGAAAAAATTAAAAACACCAAAACCCAGCCGATTAACTTAATCTGGGTGAGGGGTGCTGGGGAATTGGGCAGCGCCGTGGCCCTTTCACTCTACCGCACCGGGTTTCAGGTCTTTTTGAGTGAAATAAAACATCCCTTAGCAATTCGCCGTACAGTAACATTCAGTGACACCATCATTGCCGGTCAAACGGAAGTGGAAAC
>CAZBEL010000143.1:0-4720 GCA_964490885.1 uncultured bacterium | reverse complement strand
ACCCGTTGCGTTTTGCAAAGGTTTATAATGGCCCGTTGCGTTTTTTCTTCCGTCCAAGACGTTTTTTCATATTCATGCTGTTGCCAAGTCTCCAACTGACTGGCTGCGCCCTTGGTCAAGTAAAAGCGGGCATGGGTTAAGCCTTGTAGTGCCGTGGCAGGATATTCTATAGAAGGAGGATTCTCCAGGGCCTGTTTTACAACCTTTGCTTTGGCAGCACCAGCAGCGAAAATAATGGGGACGACCTGGAGATTATTGGTTATGGTCCTTAACCCTATGGTGATGACCAGCCGATTTCGAGAGATCTCGATACCACCCAAATCCACAGCTGCGGCCGCCTGGGTTTCAAAGTTGGTATTTGTGAGACGTGTGGTGGAATGGTGATCAGAACCACGAACGTTAAAGGCAATATGACCATCAGGACCAATGCCTCCTAAGAAAAATCCAACCCCCCCTAGGGAACGAATCTGCTCTTCATACTCATTACACCACTGGTCTACTAAGAAAATGGTTTTTTGCTGCTGTTCCTCTAAAAGTGACGTCGGTTCCCGGAAACGAAGGGTGAGATCCACGCGGTTATCCGGAAATATATCCGTTAACGTTCCCGTTCCAAAACGAGGGATTCGGTCACAATTCATGAGCGAGGCCCGTTGCGGATCTAGACCAAATCCTCTCAGATAAAAGCGGTTCACATAATAATAAAAGCTGTTATGTTGTTTGGGATTAATGGGATAGAATTCATCCATCTGAATAAAATGCAGCCCTTTTAAAGAAGGTTTTTTCTTCAATTCTAAACCGTACTTTTGTCGGAATTTATCCTGACCTTTGCACGTCCAATTCTTCAGGAGATATTGAACCCACTTAATAAAATATTCTGGTGTTTTCCCTGTGGGTAGACTTATCACTCCTTCGGGGTTCTCGTTAACCCACTCGAAGAAACGTAAAGCCGAAAGCAACCCTAATTGAGGAAAATTGTTTACTACAATGAAGGGGATTCGACTGGCCTGGGGCTCCAGTTCCGAACGATGCCAGAAGGTTTTTTCGACGTTGCTTTGAAAAACCAGTTCAGGCATTCAACGATAAACTAAAAAAGGGAGGCAAAGGGGAACGATCCCTCAAGAGGTAAGACCAAATGAATCCCGTTCAGCTTGTGACTGTTCGAAGACCGTTCGAAAGAGGACTTCCATAGCGGGCGTCAACTTCACTTTCCGCCGCGCCATGACCCGGCGAGCCACCTGAATGGCTTTTTCTAACCGATAAGTGGTAAAACCGTCAAAGGCATTTCCCCAGGTGAAAGAAGGGACGAATTTGGGAGGCAAGTCAGCGCCATAGAGGTTGCAATTCACGCCTACCACGGTACCTGTATTGAACATGGCATTGATGCCACTCTTGGAATGATCCCCCATCGTTAGACCTACAAACTGAGAACCCGTGTCCACCAGTTCACCCTGGACATACACTTTCACCGTGCCGTAGTCATTCTTCAAGTCGCTGTTGTTGGTATCGGCCCCTAAGTTGACCCACGATCCCAGGTAAGCATGACCTAAAAACCCTTCGTGCTGTTTATTACTGTAAGAGTGCAGGATGGATTCTTCCACCTCTCCCCCAACCTTACATACAGGACCGATACTGGTATTCTCGTAAATTTTCGCTCCTGCTTTTATCAGACTGTTTTCCCCTACATATAGGGGACCCTCCAATATGGCGTTGGGGAAGACGTGTACACCATCATCTAAATAAATGGGACCCTCACTTGCATCCAGTACCGCCCCTGGCTTCACTTGAGCACCTGACCCAATATGGATCTGTTCACGATTTACTAATACCGTACCATCAAAAACCTTCCCCTGGATAGCAGGATTGTTACCAGTGAGTTGGGTAAAATCTTCCAGTAGGGCAGTTCCGTTGTACTGAATCAATTCCCATGGATAGGTAACGATTCTTACTTGGGTTGAGATGACCGATAATCCCTGGAAAGTTTCGCGAGTCAGCAGACTCTGATTAAGCTGGTCTTTAATGTTTTCGAGTTGGGTTCCTGTAAGGTGGACTGCCACAACGGTCTCATCTTGCTGCAATACCTGGTTCTGTTCCAGCTTCTTAATTGCCTTCGCCACGGAACCATCCATTAATAAGCGACCGTTAATAAACACAACCGCATCAAGCCCTTCCGGTAACTCATTGACTTGTACCTCTGGGTAAACTTCCGAAACCACTGGTGCCAGATAAGAACGCGTATGCAAACTCACCGTGGCATCAGGAAAGTATTGGGCTACCCTCTCACGCAAGAGTTGGGCGCCGCAGCGGAGGTCATACACTGGTCGGAAATAGACCAGGGGCAATAACCGAGAATAGCCCTCGTCTTCAAATAGACAAATGTACATCTAATTTCTTTCCTCTATTTAATCTATTGATCGGCTTACGATTTTGGAATTACCCGTAGTAAATAAACTCCGCCGACAGCTTGGAAGCGGCTTTTTTATCCACTATAACGATGGCCTTACGGTGCATTTGCAACATGGAAGCCGGACACATGGCCGTAATCGGACCTTCCACAGACTGCTTCACGGCCGTGGCCTTGCTGTCGCCGTGGGCTAATAAAATGATCTCTTTGGCCTCCATAATGGTTCCTATGCCCATGGTAATAGCGTAATGGGGAACATCGTCGATAGAATCGAAGAACCGAGCATTATCCTGGCGAGTCTTTTCCGTAAGGGTTTTGATCCGGGTACGCGAGCCCAATGAAGAACCAGGCTCGTTAAAAGCAATATGACCATTGCCTCCAATGCCCAAGATTTGCACATCTAATCCACCAAAACGTTTGATTTCAGCCTCATACCAACGACAATATTCAGCCACTTTGGGATCGGTTTCAAACGAACTTATTTTAATATTACCAAACACACCTTGCGGAACATGGACATTGGCAGGTGAAATATTGATATATTTAAACAGATTCTCCCACATAAAGTAATGGTAACTCTGGTCATGGTTCGGGGGCAGCCCGATATATTCATCCAGGTTAAAGGTTACAACTTTCGAAAAGTCTAATCCTTCCTCCTTATGAAGACGGATCAATTCCTGGTATAAGCCCAGGGGAGTGCTGCCGGTAGCCAATCCTAAGACCAAATTCGGTTTTTTACGAATTCGGTCGGCTACAATTTTAGCCGCCTCTTTGCTCATGGCGGTTTGGTTCTCTTCAACAATCAGTAACATAATACCTCCTTCATTGCACTGCTGAATGAAGCATTATTTTACTACCTTATTATTATGCGAAGCACGGTAAACTTGCTGGAATTAGACTTGATATCGTTTTCTCCGGCGCCTGGATTACAAAATCATTCCCGCCTTTAAACAACGTTGTAGCCCGAAAGCAAATCCAGTAAATTTCAGTGAACATTAGCCACAAAAACCAAGCGGGAAAAAATATGAATACCGTACACCGTCTTCTTTTCATCTTTAGCTTACTGTTTTACACGCTGTTAGGACAAACGGCAAATCAGGAATTCCGTGCCACGTGGGTCATAACCTGGGAACACATCAACCCCAGTGATACTCCTGCCCAGGGGAAAGCCCGCATTCGTCAAATTATGGACAACCACAAAGCGGCCAACATGACCTCCGTCCTCTTCCAGGTGCGACAGAGCGGAACAGCCTACTATAACTCATCCTTTGAACCGTGGGGTTACTACGCTGATTATAGCGACCCGGGATACGATCCCTTGGCCTACGCCATCGAACAAGCACACGCCCGGGGGTTGGAACTTCACGCCTGGTTTAATGTCTTTCAAGCCTCTAGCATGCATCCTGGGGCTCCATCTTATGAACACCCCGAATGGGTGTGTCGGGATAGGGATGGCATACCCATGGATTCCTACCGTTCCCTCTCTCCCGGCCTCGACTCCGTCCGGGCCTACTTAGTGGACGTGGCTATGGAAATTGTTAATAACTATGATATCGATGGCTTACACTTGGACTACGTACGTTGGAATGAATATACCAATACTCTGCGCCAGATCGATATGGGTGGGCAGGTGGAAGAAATTGGAATGCTCGACGGGATTATCACTGAAGATATGGTGAATGAATTGAACAACAATCGTTCTGGTCGCTATCTCTACGATGTTGAGCATCCCTACAGCGCCGGTGTGCCCAGCGGCTTTTCTTCCTGGGAAGAATGGTGGCGCTGGTCGGTGACAGAATTCGTCCAAACTCTCCACGATTCTATCCAGGCCGTTAAACCCCACGTACGCCTTACCGCAGCCGTTTTAGGGAAATACAACTGGTCAGGATGGCAAGGGTATGGTACCGTCTACCAGGACGCGGCCCTGTGGTTTAATAATGGTTACGTCGATCAACTCACCCCTATGCATTACCATTGGACAACCGCCAACGGCTTCTACAACATGCTGGTGGGACCCAATGGCCAGAGTACTTCGGCTGAATGTTGGGGGACCTACATACAACCTGGCATCGCCGCGGGAAGGCTGTATTCCGTTGGACCCGGTTCCTACATGTTAGAAGATTACGGTGTTTGGAATAACCACCCTGCTATTGTAAACATCTGCCGAACCGTTCCCTGGGTGGACGGTTTTCAGTTTTTCAGTTACGGAAAGTGGGATTACCATGATTATTGGGTCCCGGCCAGCAACCTCTTCTTCAACACACGCACAAAAATTCGTACTATCCCTGGGAATCCAGGAACCCCTCCCCCCGCTCCAGT
>CAZBEL010000142.1:0-4762 GCA_964490885.1 uncultured bacterium | reverse complement strand
TTCAACGGCACGTATTCTGGATCAGCATGTGGTGGGAGAGCGTCACTATCGGCTTGCCAAGACCGTGCAGGAGATTTTGCAGAAGTACAAGGACCTCCAGGACATCATTGCGATTTTGGGAATGGACGAGCTCTCAGATGAGGACAAACTCACGGTAGCCCGAGCCCGGCGGATTCAGCGTTTCTTATCCCAGCCCTTCTTTGTGGCGGAACAGTTCACCGGCACTCCCGGGCGCTATGTCCAACTCGATGATACGATTGACGGGTTTGAGCGTTTGATCAATGGAGAGTTTGATGATTTACCAGAACAGGCATTCCTCTACGTGGGTACGATTGATGAAGCCACCGAAAAAGCAAAGAAACTAGCCGCGTAACAGAGGCACCTTTCCTGCGTATGACCACGTTCCACTTAGAAATCATTACTCCCACCCGAGTTTACGATGAAGGGCAGGTCTCCTATGTGCGTTGCCCCGGCCTAGATGGTTCTTTTGGGGTATTGGCCCATCACACGCGATCCATCTTTGCCCTGGCGGTGGGGGTGGTAAAGGTCGTCCGTGGGGAACAGACACGCTATTTTGCAACCAGTGGGGGATATGCTGAAGTTTTGGGAGACAAGGTGCGGCTCTTGTTGGAAACGGCTGAATACGCTGGTGACATCGATATTGAACGGGCCAATCAAGCGATCCAGCGGGCCAAGGAACGGCTCCAGCAAAAAGCCCATATCGACGCTACCCGAGCGAAGGCATCTTTGCAACGGGCCTTGAATCGTCTTCAGGTCGCAAGACTATAAATTCGTCATACCTACTTGATACCCGCCGCTCGTAATTTCCGAGCGGCTTTTTATTTCAACAGGGACATCATGTTACTAAGAACACACACCTGCGGGGAACTTCGCCTCGAACATAAGCAACAAACTGTTTCATTAAATGGTTGGGTTCATACGGTTCGATTACACGGACAGGTCATTTTTATCGACCTCCGGGATCGCTATGGAAAAACGCAATTGGTCTTTAATCCGGATTCTTTTCAGGGTGACTTTCAGTTAGTTAAAAAACTTTCTGTTGAAGATGTGATCAGCATTACAGGTATAGTTCAGGCACGAGCGGTAGGGGCCCAAAATCCCCGACTGGCCACGGGGGAGATCGAGGTATTGGTGGACCACCTGGAAATGCTGAATGAAGCAGCCCCTTTACCCTTCCAAATTTCCAAGCGGGAGAGTGCCACTGAGGAATTTCGTCTTAAATACCGTTACCTGGAATTGAGAACGGAGGAACTGCAGCGCAACTTAACCTTGCGACATGCAGCCTACCAGGTCGTCCGTCAGTACTTATCTGAGCATGACTTTTTGGAAGTGGAAACGCCTGTACTTATGAAATCCACACCGGAAGGTGCCCGGGACTACCTGGTTCCCAGCCGGATTCACAAGGGGAAATTCTACGCCCTTCCCCAGTCACCTCAGACCTATAAACAACTTCTCATGGTAGCCGGCTTGGACCGCTACTTTCAGATCGTGAAATGTTTTAGAGACGAAGATTTACGGGCTGACCGCCAACCAGAGTTTACTCAGATCGACATAGAAATGTCTTTTGTCGACGAGGATCAAGTGCGTGAAGTAAGTGAAGGTTTGACCCGTGCAGTCTTTTCTGCGGTAGCCGGTGTGGAATTACCAGATCCGTTCCCGGTGATGAATTACACCGAGGCTATGGAAACCTACGGCACCGATCGGCCGGATTTAAGATTTAAGTTACCCTTGTTAGACGTAAAACCGTTTAGTGATCAAAGTTCGTTCAATGCGTTCAAATCTGTAGAAACGGTCCGTGGTTTACGGTTCCCGGGTGGCGCTAAATATTCGCGAAAAATGATGGACGAACTAAACGCCTTTGTTCAGCATCACCATGCTAAAGGGTTAACGTTTGTAAAACTGGTGGGCGGATCATTCACGGGGGGTGTGTCCAAATTTTTCCCAACCGATCTACAGCAGAGCATGATTGAACATTTTGAGCTCAAAGAGGGTGATGTCCTCTTCATGGTAGGCGATACATGGGAAGTGGCGCTCCAGGCCCTGGGAGCCCTACGAACGGAATTGGCCCGACGGGAGGGTCTTTTCGATAAAGATCAGTTCCAACCCGTGTGGGTGATGGGTTTTCCCATGTTCGAGTGGGAGCCTGAGGAAGAAAGGTACGTGGCCATGCACCATCCTTTCACGGCACCCCAACCGGAAGACCTCCCATTGCTGACCTCGGAACCCGAAAAAGTGCGGTCCCGAGGGTACGATTTAGTGGTTAACGGTTACGAAATCGCCGGGGGTTCCATTCGTATTCACGATACCAAAGTTCAGCAGCAAGTTTTTAAGGTACTGGGCATCGATGTTGAGGAGGCTAAGGAAAAATTCGGCTTTCTCCTGGAAGCTTTAACCTATGGTGCCCCACCCCACGGGGGAATTGCTTTCGGCTTTGATCGCTTGGTCATGTTATTAGCGGGAGCAGAGAATATCCGGGAAGTCATCGCCTTTCCTAAAACAACTAGCGCCTTGAGCCTTATGGACGGTTCCCCCAGCAGCATATCCGAAAGCCAGTTACGCGAACTAGGCCTTTCGCTGATTCCCAAGCCGAAATCGTGACCGTGAAAGGCAAGGTCGTTTGTGTAACCGGGGCCACCGATGGCATCGGGAAAGTAACGGCTTTGGAATTGGCTCGCCAAGGTGCTACCATTGCTCTTGTAGGACGTAATCCCGAGAAAGGCCAACGGGTCATCGAAGAAATTCGAAGCACCACTGGAAACGAGGCCCTCCAATTTCACCGTGCAGACCTAAGTTTAATGTCCCAGGTACGAAGCTTGGCCGACGAACTAAAATCCACCTACGACCATTTAGATGTCTTAGTTAATAATGCCGGTGCCTTTTTCTATCGATTCCAGCAAACCCCAGAAGGGTTTGAACAGACGTTTGCCTTGAACCATCTTAATTATTTCCTTTTGACCGATTGTCTACTGGACTTGATTAAAGCTTCAGGGAAGGGACGAATTGTGAACGTGTCTTCCGAAGCGCATCGGGGAGCCAAACTCGACATAGAAAACCTTAACGGGGAAAAACACTATTCAGGTTGGAAAGCCTATCAACAGTCCAAGTTAGCCAATATTTTATTTACCTACCATTTGCATCGCCGTTTAGATTCCAATGTTGTAACGGTGAACTGTTTACATCCGGGTTTCGTGGCTTCTAAGTTTGGTCATAACAACCGTGGTTTTGTAGGTCTAGCCCTGCGCTGGTCCCAAAAAGTAGGGGCGATTTCGGTAGCCGATGGAGCCAAGACCAGCGTTTATTTAGCTTCTTCTGAAGAAGTCGATGGTGTTAGCGGAAAGTATTTTGACCAGTGCCAACCCCGGGAAAGCTCCCCTGAATCGTATGACCAGTCTTTACAAAATAAACTTTGGGAAGCCAGTGAACTGATGGTGGCCCAGGTTTAAGGTACTATTTCGTAGTTTGTGTCCTTTATAACTGCGCGTGTATAATTAATCCCGAAAGGGGAATTAGTGGAAACGCGGGGCATTATTCATTTTGACCTGGATGCTTTTTTTTGTTCGGTGGAGGTTCTTCAAAAACCCGAGTGGCAGACAAAGCCCATAGTTGTAGGTGGCGCGCCTAATAAGCGGGGGGTGGTTGCTTCGGCTTCTTATCCGGCACGGAAATATGGCATTCACTCAGCCATGCCCATGGCTCAGGCTCAGCGGTTGTGTCCCCAACTCATCATCGTCCCACCCCATTTTAAACGTTACCGCACTTACTCGCGCATCGTTATGGGGATTTTGGAAAAGGCGGCTGACACGTTTCAGCAGGTAAGTGTTGATGAGGCTTACCTGGATGTGACAAGTCAATTATCCTGCTGGGAGGATATTATCAAGATTGGGAAGGCTTTACAGACCAAGATTGCCCAACATGTGGGATTACCGTCCTCATTGGGCCTGGCAAGTAATAAATTAGTCGCTAAGATCGCCTCTGCCTACGGGAAACCCTCCGGATTTACGGTGGTTACTCCCGGCACTGAACGGACGTTCCTAGCTCCTTTAGCTGTAGGGAAAATCCCTGGAATCGGTCCCCGCACCGCGGCGCGTCTGGAAGCTTCAGGAATCCACACCATCCGGCAGTTGCAAACCTGCTCTTTGGATGTGTTAAAACCCTTTGGCCGCTGGGGGGCTTTAATGATCCAGTGGGCTCGTGGGGAAGATACTCGACCGGTTCATGAAGAGCACATCCGTAAGTCTTTAAGTCACGAACGTACTTTTCCCACAGATGTGTCAGCCCAGGATGTCCTTTTAAAGCATTTAAAAGACCTGAGTGCAAGAGTTGCCATACGGCTGCAACAGAAAGGGTTATCCGCTTATACGATTTTTATCAAAGTGCGCTATTCCGATTTTAAGACCCTAACCCGCCAGAAACGGCTACTCCGGCCGACCAATTCTGAGAAGACGCTTAACCAAACAGCCAGGAAATTGCTATTGCAGGTCTGGGATGGACAGCGACCCCTAAGACTATTAGGTGTAGGAGGTCGGGACTTTTATTCAGAAGGAGATCAGCTGTCTTTTACTTTTTCGAATGGGGAGTAGCGGTCAGTCTTCCTTTTCAGGAAGCAGGCCCTCTGATAAAAGATTCTGGTAAATTTGGTAATTCTCCTCGTCGAAGCAGCAGAAGATGACCGTCTCTGGGCAGGAGTGTTGATTTAAGAACTGTTTTACCGTCTTGAGGGCGATCTGGGCGGCTTTGTTTT
>CAZBEL010000141.1:0-4782 GCA_964490885.1 uncultured bacterium | reverse complement strand
GTATTACCAACACTTAAAAGAACGTGAAACGTTATCTTGACGACAAACTCATAACCATGTTGCAGTCTCAGCTAACTGGTACCCTGCTGGTCGATGAACCTCTGGCCCGTCACACGAGCTACGGCATCGGCGGCCCGGTAGAGGCCTTTATCACCCCTGCCAATCACGAGGAGTTGGCCACCCTGTTACGCCTGGCCCACGAACATGACATCCCAGTTCATATTGTCGGTTCTGGTTCCAATCTTCTTGTTGCAGACGAAGGCCTTTCGGGCATCGCTATTTGTCTGGAAAAAGTATTCAACCACGTCGAAATCCAGAGTGGCGAAGTCTACGCCGAAGCGGGTGTAAAACTTAATCATTTAGTCCGCCTTACTATGCAACACCATCTCAAGGGATTAGAGACTTTAGGCGGCATACCAGGTACTGTAGGGGGAGCCTTAGTTATGAACGCCGGTGCCTTTGGCACAGAAATCTCGAAAGTCCTCGTTTCTGTAGAAATCATGACTAGGAAGGGTATCTCACAAGTACTGTTAGCAGAGGAATTACATTTTGGGTATCGTCAATCCAGCTTTCGCCCCGAGGACATCATCGTAGGAGCAACATTACATCTTACTCCCGACGATCCTCAGGCAATCCAAGCACGCTATCGCGAAGTAAGTCGAAAACGGACCCAGACGCAACCGTTAAACAAGCGCTCCGTCGGTAGTATTTTCAAAAACCCTCAACCTGAAGTTTCCGCTGGTTACTTAATTGAACAAGCAGGACTGAAAGGGACCCGGCATGGTGATGCAGAAATCTCTACGCTACACGCCAATTTCTTTATCAATCACGGGTACGCTCGGGCTGAGGATATCGTGGCACTGATCCGCCTGGCTCGAGAAAAAGTACAAGAACAATTCGGTATTCATTTAGAATTGGAAGTCACCCCGTTAGGGTTCTCACCAGGAGCTTTGGAAGCATGAAGAAAAAACGTCTATCCATTGGACCGATCCTCATCTTCCTTTCCCTGGTGGTCTTAGTAACTAGTCTAACTGTGGCTGCCTCAGCATGGGCCAAATACATCGGGATTACCAAAATCCAGTCAATCCAATTTGCCGGAGCCCGACTGTTACCCGCCGAAGAATACAAACGGTCCTTGCAGCCTTTATTTGGGGTTCCGCTGGAAGAAATCGATCTTAACGATGTGCGCATGTTATTGGAGGCCCATCCTTTTGTGAAAGCCGCTCGAGTGAGCCGCCACTACCCCTACACCCTGCGCGTGGAAATAAGGGAACGCCAACCCATCGCCATGCTGAATCTAAAACCGATCCTGTTCGTGGACAATGAAGGGGTAATTCTTCCGGATATGGAACTTAGTGACAACCTGCTGCTTCCCTGCTTGTCAGGGTTTAACCCTACCCCGGAGCTTTACCCTCCTGGACATGAGACTGTTTCCCAAAAAGTTCAGGAAAGTGTTCGCTTGATGAATCAAATCATGGCCGTAGCTCCGGCACTTTACAACAATCTGTCCGAAATACTCCTGAATAGCCATGATGAATACGTCTTCGTCCTTTCAGAATATCCCACACGGATCGTCATTGGGCGGGAAAACATCTGGGAAAAAATAAAACTGTTGAATGCTTTTGAGAACGCCATCGGAGGCCCCCGGAATCTCTCCCAGTACCGATACCTCGATTTACGGTATAAAAACCAGATCGTTGCCAGGGAGCGGGTATGAAACGATTGAAAAAACCCGTAGAGAAAAATATTCATGTCGGGCTCGACATCGGGTCCAGTCGGGTCGTATGTGCCATTGTTACTACTGACGTAGCGGAAAAGCAAACGAAGCTTTTAGGCATTGGAGAGGCTCCATCAACGGGAATCAAGAAGGGGTGTATCATACATCGCGATAAGACCATTGAAGAAATTGAAAAAGCTTTGGCGAACGCTGAGATGATGGCCAATACGAAAGTAAGCCGGGTCGTATTGAGTATCACTGGGGAACATATTCGGGGTATTAATACCCAGGGTGCCATTGCCGTGCAAAAGGGAGCCGTATCTGCGTTACCGGTAGAACACGAAATCACCAAACAGGATGTTCACCGGGTGCTGGAATTGGCTAAGGCCATCTCCCTCCCTGCTGACCGGGACATTCTCCATGTCATGCCCCAGGAGTTTCTCATCGACACCATGGATGGGATAAAAGACCCAGTAGGGATGACCGGGCGGCGTCTGGAAGCCAAAGTCCACCTCATCACAATGGCCGTGACGGCAGCCAAAAACTTAGTGCACTGCGTAGAGGAGCTAGGGCTGGAAGTAGAAGGTTTAGTGTTTCAAGCGCTGGCTTCTTCCCTTTCAGCGCTAGATGACGACGAAAAAAACTTAGGAGTGGCCTTGGTAGATATTGGCGCTGGCACCACCGACGTGGCTATTTATCATGAGGGGGGACTGTGTCACACCGCTGTCTTGGGAATTGGCGCTTCCAGTATCACTAATGACATTGCGGTGATGCTTCAAATCGGCTTAGAAGAAGCTGAAAAAATTAAAAAAACTTACGCCTCAGCCAAGGCGTCCATGTCCTCTACCGATCTGGAATTTGAATTACCGGTGAAAAACGGAGGGCTGGCCAGGAAAATTTCGGAACACGAGTTATCCCGCTACGTGGAAGCCCGAATGATCGAAATCCTGCAACTTATTCTACGGGAAATCTCACGTGCCGATATCAAGGAAAAACTTACTTACGGGGTGGTCTTTACGGGAGGGGGCGCTCAATTGCGGAACCTCGTTCCGTTAGCCCAGGAAATCCTGAATATGCCCGTCAGGATTGGCCATCCCAAGGGACTTAGTGGGGCTGTGGATATTGCTTCCACGCCCGAATACGCTACCTGTTTAGGGTTGGCCCAGTGGATTAGCACCTATCGGGACTATCTCCCGGTGGCGCTACAAGAAAAAACCCTTAAGCGGGTCGTAGACAAAGTGACACAGTGGTTAAAAGAATTCTTCTAAGGAAGGAAGGACCCACAACCAAGGAAACCAAACCAAAGGAGAACGACTATGTTATTTGAATTCGATACCTTAGCAGAACAAAAAGCCCGGTTAAAAGTCATTGGCGTTGGTGGTGCCGGTGGAAATGCAGTCAATCGCATGATTCAGGCCGGAATGTATGGGGTAGACTTTATTGTGGTAAATACCGATGCCCAGGACCTGGAAAACAATGCTGCCGAACATAAAATTCAGATTGGGAAAAGTTTGACTAAGGGATTAGGTGCTGGTGCCCGAGCAGACATCGGTCGGGAAGCGGTAGAATCAGACGGCGAGGCCATTCGGGCCATGATGGAAGGGGCCGATATGGTCTTTATTACCGCTGGTATGGGGGGTGGAACCGGCACCGGTGCGGCACCCTTAGTGGCTGAAATGTCCCGGGAGATGGACATCCTTACGGTAGGGATTGTCACCCTTCCCTTTCATTTTGAAGGACCGAAACGTATGAACCGGGCACTTTCGGGGCTGGGCGAACTGCGTAAAGCGTGTGATACCGTCATTGCCATTCCCAACCAGAAGCTCATGTCCATTGTAGACCATACCACTACGGTGGTAGAGGCATTCCAATTGGCGGATTCTATACTGCATCAAGCAGCCAAAGGGATTTCCGACCTCATTAACGTTCACGGGTTGATTAATCTAGACTTTGCCGATGTGGAAACGATTATGAAGAACATGGGTGAGGCCATCATGGGAACCGGACACGCTAGTGGAGAGGAGCGCGCCGTACTAGCAGCTCAGCAGGCTATTTCCAGTCCTTTGTTGGATTCGGCTTCCATCAGCGGTGCTCAAGGCGTATTAGTGAACATCACTGGCGGACCAGACCTGACACTTATGGAAGTGGACGAAGCTACTTCTATCGTCTTCGAGGAAGCAGGGAAAGATGCCAACATCATCTTTGGGGCAGTAATTGACCCCAATATGGTGGAGGAAATCCGCGTAACAGTGATTGCCACGGGCTTTAACCAACACATGCCCATGGAAGAGCAATTAGAAACCGAAAAGACCGAGGATTTTCCCAGACGGAAAGACGCCCGCGTCCTTACGGAACAGTTAAACGTCCCTCTGCACAACCAGAAAGGGGAACAGATTCCCGTAGCGGAACCAGCGTCTAAATCGAAAACAGCCTTCCGTTTTGATGATACTAAACCGGTGATCTACGGTGATGATTTAGAAATCCCGGCATTTATCCGGCGACAACACAAATAACAGTAAACGTTACCTTCAGAATACCTCGGAATAAAAAAAGCCCCGGCCAATAGTCGGGGCTTTTTCAATAGTACAGTAGCTGCGCTAAATTTTCATTCCGCGCGCACGGAGTTCATTCACTACCCGACGAATCCCCTTTTTGTCAATAATCCGCATGCCTCGAGTGGAGACATTCAAGGTGATATAACGTTTTTCATCGGGCAACCAGAACCGTTTCTTCTGGAGATTAACATTAAAACGCCGACGGGTCTTATTGTGAGCGTGGCTCACATGATTCCCGAACATGGGCTTCCGACCGGTGACGTCACAGACTCTACTCATAATGATTTCCTCGTACGATTTGCTAATAAAAACGGGGCGCAAATTTACGGGGAATAAGGAAAAGGGCAAAGTTATTAACATTATATTAAATCTCTGAAAACCGCAACTATCCTAATGTATTAAACGATGAAACAATTGTCGAACAACTCTTTCCATACGATATTATGTAATGAATATAACATCCAAAACGTAACTTAACTGAAATAAATGTAACTGATATTACATGCAGAG
>CAZBEL010000140.1:0-4792 GCA_964490885.1 uncultured bacterium | reverse complement strand
GCGGTGCAGAAGGGGACGGACACGGCGGTCAACGAAGAGGCCGTGGCGGTTCTTGGGCATACCAATACTGCTGTGGAACTCAGTTTTATGTTGTACGAGCGTTACGGAAACCGTGTCTATCTGTTAACGGACGGCCAAGCCCTGAATGTTGACCCTAAACAAAGAACGCTGTTAGCCCATTACCAGATCGAGGTAATTACCGAGCCGGTGACAGAACTGCTTCAGGAAGATAAGACCCTTTTGCAAGGATTTGGTTTCACTTCCCATGAACCGGTTTACGTAAAATTTGCTTTAGTGGCCCTGGGGTTGCACCGCGTTTACAACGATTTGGCCCGTCAGGTGGGAGCCCGCCTGATGGACCCGGAACAACCCGTGGAAAAACGCCATGTGTGGATCAATCACAAAGGTGAAACCTCTGTAAAGAACCTTTTCGCTGTTGGGGATATGGTGAAACGGGAAGATGAACCAGTAATGAAACAGGTGTATACTGCTCAGGAATATGCCGTTCGGGCGGTAGATGTCATCGACTATCGGCGTAGGAAAGCGCTGCGCGAGGCAGTGCTGGGGCAATAGGGATCGTCTTCAAGAAAATGCAAAAAGCAAGTTTCATATCTTCAAACTGGTGTGGGATTCTACCTACCACCCCTATTTCCTATAGGGATATTTTAGCAGGCAGACAGGTAATAAGCCCGACGGGGAGGTTCCGTTGAAACCGCGAGTATTGGTATTGGGCTCTGGATTTGGATCTTTTAGCTTTTTGAAGCAGCTTGATGTAACTAATTACGAGGTAACTCTCATTAGTCCTCGGAATCATTTTCTCTTTACACCCCTGTTACCCAGTACCATTGTGGGAACAATCGAATTTCGGAGCATCATTGAACCGGTGAGGCATGTTCATTCCCAATTACGGTTTTATATGGCACGGGCTGAAGCTGTCGATACGGATAAAAGGTTGGTTCAATGCCGGAGTGTTGGAGATCAGCAGTTGTTTACCGTGCCCTATGATCGGTTAGTAATTGGTGTGGGGGAAGGGACCAATACCTTTCATATTGAAGGGGTGGAAACGCACGCCCTTTTTTTGAAGGAGTTGTCCCATGGTCGTCGAATTCGCACTGGTGTGTTAAAACTGTTTGAGGAAGTTTCCCTACCCACGTGTACTCCTGCAGAGAGGCGGCGGAAATTACACTTAGTAGTGGTGGGAGGTGGCCCCACGGGGATAGAGATCGCGGCAGAGCTTCACGACTTCGTTGTACAGGATGTATGTTGTTACTATCCTGACCTAGAACCGTTGGTGCGGGTAACTTTGGTGGAAGCTGGAGAGGAAATACTCACGGCCTTTGACCAGCGTTTAAGGCAGGCAGCAGAACGACTTTTCAAGCGTCAGCGAATTTCCATCCTCACCGGTGATCCGGTGGTTTCAGTGAACGCGGAGGAAGTGCATCTCTCCTCAGGAAAGATTTTGACCTACGGGCTTTTGTTGTGGGCTACGGGCAATGCACCCCATCCCTTTGTGCGTAATTTACCCTTTCCTCATTCACCAGAAGGGCGTTTGGTGGTGAATCAGTTTTTACGCATTCCCGGGCAAAAGGACATATATGCTCTGGGGGATTGTGCAGCGGTGAAACATCAACACCTCCTGCCCACGGCCCAGGTGGCTATGCAACAGGGGAAATATTTGGCCCGGGTCTTTAACGGGAAATATGTTGATCGCCCCTTTGCGTTTCGTTCTTTGGGTATGTTGGCCTATGTGGGTAGTGATAGGGCCTTAGTGGAATCCCGGGGGTTGCATGTTAGTGGACGCCTGGCGTGGTTGTTCTGGCGATCGGTGTACTTAACACGATTGGTGCGCCTGCGGAATAAGGTGCGTGTCTTGGTGGATTGGATGCTTAATGCTATCTTTGGCCGGGATGTGAGTCAGTTTTGAAGTTTTTATGAAAATAAAAGGTGCGATTGTACTGAACTTGGTTATAGGGACTTCTATTAATATACGCTTGAAACAGGGACAGAGATGGTGTGTAAGAAGAAAGTTACAGGGTATAGAGGTGTATATCTAAATGTCCATCCCAACCCTGACTGTAGCACAGATGCGGGAGGTAGATCGCCTTATGGTAGAGGTTTATGGTATTTCCTTAGGGCAGATGATGGAACAGGCGGGACGAAACTTGAGTGATCTGGCAGTTACATGGTTAGCGTCCCACGCAGACCGACAACCACCATACGATTTGGTAGTAGTGTGTGGTACCGGGAATAATGGAGGTGGGGGAATGACGGCTGCGCGTTACCTATCCAATCGGGGTCATAAGGTGATGGTTATTTTAGGCGGGGAAACTCAGCGACTAAAACCGGTACCGAGGAGACGCTGGATAACGCTTCAACATTGTCCTGTAGATAGGTTTGTAGGATTAGATCCTACATATAAAATTATCCTCGCTAGAGCAGATCTAATCATCGATGCTCTGCTGGGATACGGTCTTACTGGAGAACCAAGGGGCATTCCTGCTCGATTGATTAAGGATATTCTCGCAGCGGGTAACCGGCGCATCCTGGCACTGGATGTCCCTTCTGGGTTAGATCTTGATAGTGGAAAACCGTACAACCTATGCCTTCCGGCCGTTGCTACCATGACCCTGGCTCTACCTAAAGTCGGTTTAACCATGGCGACGGCTAAACCCTACGTGGGTGAACTTTACCTGGCAGATATCGGGGTTCCCCCTCAATTGTATCGCCGTCTAGGATTACCAAAACAAGTACTCTTCCAGGACCAGGCGCTTCTACGGATTACTGGTGATTAAACGATATCAGCCACCTTACATTTGCGCAGCTAAAACCGTCTATTATAGTATTTGAGTATGTGACCTGGCAGATGTCCCGGGTATGGATGTATCCGCTGTTTCCTGCCAGCTCCGTTGACTCAAGGATCGCAACTTGGTGCAAAATCGTAGGGAAGGACTCACCATTTACTATTCCCTTGCGGAGAATGAATCCGTCCAGGAAGCCTGTAAACTCTTGGACTCTTTTTTAGCGCGACCGTTGCCCGCCGGCTGATAGCGATAAGTAAGTGTCGATCGTTATCAGAATACGACCCATGGTGAGTATTTAGCGTTAACATAGAACCCCCTTTTTCTAATTGGTAATAAATTAGCCAGTGGGGAGGACGAGGAGAATCCATCCTAAAAAGTTGTTTTCGGCCTTGTGGTGAGGTTCAATTTTTGTTCAAATTTATGTTCTATTATGATGGAAAAGTGGTGCATCGGTGGTGTTTTTAGGTAAATCAGAACCGGGTTTTCCCTTGGCTCGACGTGTAGATTTTGTTCTGATAAGTGTAACCTTATTTCTCTCCGGGTTCTGTGGAATCGCTTATGAGGTGCTATATGCCCGCCTGTTAGGAACCATCATTGGGGATCACTTTGCGGTGAATGCTTCCATCCTGGTCACCTTTTTGTTGGGAATTGGCTTAGGGATGAAGTTCGCCCATCGTTTACGACATTGTCTGTGGGTGGTAGAAGGCACTATTGGGTTATATGCCATTGTTTTTGTGATGGCTTTACCCAGACTGGATTACTTTTTGTTCCAGATGTTACCGGTAAGTAGCCTGGCAACAAATGTGCTGGTGGCTTGTCTGCTTTTACTTGTTCCGGCTTTCTTAGTAGGAGTAAGCCTGCCGCTATTTGCCGCTTATTTACAGACCCTTGTTCCTGGCCGGGTGTTCACCCTTAGTTACATGGTGTATAATTTCGGAGCTGCATTAACCGCTTTACTCATCGAATTTTATCTTATACGTCATTTGGGTTTACGGTCAGCGACCCTCTTTATTGCCAGTATCAACCTGGGTATTGGGGCGCTACTCTTCATACGTCGCGGGCAGATTTTAGGGCGGCTTGGAAAGCGACGGGAGATTCGCTATCCGCTCAAAACAGTTCTTCCCCTTATTGTGTTGAGTTTCGCCAGTGCCATCTTTCAACTCACCATGTTGAAATTTGCCGAATTTATCTTTGGGCCTTACCACGAAACCTTTGCCATGGTCCTGGGGATTGTACTTTTTGGGATTGCCTTGGGAACACTTCTCACCCATGTATTTAAGATTCAATTCGCCACCCTTTTGGTGATCAACTTGGTTTACCTGGTGTTTTTAAGCGTGCTTTTTAAACCCATCCTGATCTTTATGGCCACCTATTATCAGAATTTCCAGGGCATCTCCTTAACAATTTGGAAGCTGTTGATCCTGTTCCTTATCATGGGAGTCAGCTCCATTTGTTTTGGGGCCGCCATCCCGGCCCTCATGCAAAAAGAATCCGACGTGGCCCGGGAATCAGGTCACCTCTTATTTGTCTCCAGTATGGCTAATGCGGCCGGGTATCTAGCCATGATCTTTGTGGTGCATGCCCTGTTTGAGTATGGCGCTATCCTCTTTTTAGTTGCCCTTTTTTTGGCTCTGGCGGCTATTTTGACGTTCTGGCCTGCCCGGCGACCGGTAACGTTAATTTTGGTAATTCTGGTGGGATGTATGTTCCTGAAAAAGGAGTACTGGCAGGAAAAGATTCTGTATTATGATTACATGTCTTTCACTTCCTTGGAGAAGTTCCATCAAGCGCGAAGCACTTACCAGGGGGGGCGCTGGTTTCGTAAATACGACGAAACCTTTTCCATCAACACTTATGAGGGCCAGGCCTTTTTCTTTATTAATGGATACACCAGTATTGACCTGAATACCAGTCCAGAATATGTGGTTGGTTTCCTTTCGTCCCTGGTGTCACCGCGTAAGAACCGCGGCTTGGTGCTGGGTCTGGGAAGT
>CAZBEL010000139.1:0-4863 GCA_964490885.1 uncultured bacterium | reverse complement strand
ACACACATAAACATAATCATAAACGTATACCCCAGTGTTCCCTCAACACAGACTACATCCACGATAATATCAAAACTTTACACCATATATTACCAAGGCCCTATATAGCCTTTTAGATATAAAACGAATAATTGTACCGATACGGTTTAAACGAGACATCCAGGTGTCCAAATCTAACGACATGTAAGCCAGGAGTGCTTTCCCTAAGACATAACGCTCCGGAACAAATCCCCAGAACCGGGAGTCAAAACTGTCGTCACGATTGTCCCCCATCATCCAGTAATAATTTTGCTCAACGGTGTAAGTGTTCATCTCCGTAATCGGTTGTCCATCAAGATACAATTCACCCGCTGGCAACTTGGTCATCCAAGGATTCACCAGCGCTCCCTGCGGATAATAATGGCTGTATACTTCCGGAGATTCCTTCCTTCGGTAAAGGTCATTAGGGTCAGTCATGGTGAAATAATAGTTTTTTCCCTGATTCCGGAGCACCAGCTCATGCCCATCCAGCAACATAAGCTGCATTACCAATAAGGCGGTTTCCGGGCCGAGGGGAATCACATCTCCTTTCTGCGGAATGTGAAGCGGACGGAAATTATCTTTATTCCCTTGAGTGCCTAAGAAAATGAGGGGATCCCTTTCGTTGGGTGAGCGCATGGGAGCGCTAAAGCGACCATGCTCTGGAAGAGGAAACTCATGACCATTCACAAACACCCGCCGGGCCCTGATCTCGACCGTGTCTCCTGGTCCAGCAATACAACGTTTCACATATTTTACATGGGGGTCACGGGGATATTTAAAAATGAGCACCTCTCCCGGTTGGGGCTCCCGGAATTTGGGGAAACGGATGTACGGCACGTCAAAGCCAATATCTGTGTAAGGAATTCCAATCCAATCTGGGGTGCGCATACCGTAAATAAACCGGTTTCCAATTAAGAAATCACCAGTCATGATAGTGTTTTCCATGCTACCGGTGGGAACGATGTACGCTTCGACCAAAGTGACCTTCAAAAGCAGCACGATCACCACGATAATTAATAGAGCGCGGATTTCCCGGAGGATTTTCACAAAAGACATGAGTTTAAAATTACGTTAGAAAGAATGTGTCTGACCTTTATTTATTCATCCCATCGCACGCCGGGGTAATGTTTCACTCGGGGTTTCCCTTTCCCTAAAACAATGCTAAACACATCCATGCGAATGTCTTTTTGCGTAGGTTGTCCCGTCAAATAGTACTGGATGGCATTTTTCCAACGGCGGCGTTTCACATTATCCACTTTTAGCTCGGGAACACCCATTTGTTCCCTGGTGGCCGTCTTTACTTCCACAAAAACGAGTTCTTGTTCATTTTCTGCAACGATATCTAATTCCCCATGGGGACCACAAACCACATTCACGGCACGAATAGAATACCCTTGATCCAAGAGTTTCAGGGCCGCTAATTGTTCTCCCCACGACCCCACGCGGCGGTTGCGTTGCATCCACGAAAGGGTGGGTAAATGTTGGGGCACCGGATGGAATGAGCGACGATGAATTAAACAGGCTTTCAATTCCTTTAAAGCTTGCATGTGTTCTGCCGTCCCATAACCTTTATGTTTGGCAAACCCATAACCAGGAAATATGAGGTCATACTGCTTCATCATTCGATCCCGGGTCACTTTGGCGACAATAGAAGCGGCCATGATAGAAGGGATTTGGTCATCGCCCTTCACGATCCCTTTATTAGGAATTACCTGAGATGGCAGCGGACGGCCATCAATCAACGCCCGAGTAGGGCGGGGATAGAGACGTCCCAGGGCCATTTGCATGGCTTTGTACGTAGCCTGGAGAATATTCAAGCGATCAATCGTCAGTGCATCCACAACTCCTATACCTACGGCCTTGGCTTTGTCGTAAATCTCGTCAAAAAGTTGTTCCCGTCGTTGGGGAGTTAGACGCTTGGAATCCCGTAAGCCGGAGATATCATGGTTTTCCGGCAGGACCACCGCGGCAGCGACTACCGGTCCAGCTAATGGCCCTCTACCGGCCTCATCCACACCAGCGATTATTTCCACGTGACTTCCTCAAGCGTTTTCCCATCCGAGCGCAACCATAAGGCTCCTTCTTCGTCTGTGCGATGAATGGCAATACCACGGGCTCGCAATCGTTCCAGGATAAAAGGAGAGGGATGATTGAATTTATTCTTCTTCCCTACAGGGATAACGGCCAGGTGGGGATGCACGGCAGTCAATAGCCACTCCGTCGTCCCGGTGATGGAACCGTGATGGGCAACTTTTAACACCTCCGAATCTAATATGCTTTCATAAGGCAAGAGTAATGCTTCCCCTTCGTATTCTAAATCACCTGTAAATAAGAATGTTGTAGAACCATAGCGAAGTTTCAGGACTAAACTTGCATTATTGACGGATACCCCACGAGGATAGATAGAAGAGTCGGGTGCCAGGCAATAAAGGACCATATTAGGAGACATCTTCCAATACTGTCCCCGTTGGGGTTGTTGGTAAATAACTCCCTGTTCTTTAAGCATACATATTGTACTCCTGTAGGCCCATGAATCGAAATCTACCGAAGTGTCCCAAACCGTATCTACGGGTACTACCTGTAAAAGAGAACGAAAACCCCCAATATGATCATTATGAGGGTGGGTCATAACAACCCAAGTGAGATGTTTGATCCCTAAGTAATTGAGCACAGGTAGAATCTGTTCCTTCCCGGCATCGTGATAACGAGTTCGGGGTCCAGCGTCAATTAACATGGTCTTACTATTAGGAAACCGGATCAAAGTGGCATCCCCCTGCCCTACGTCTAAGAAAACCACTTCTAACCGAGAAGAGCGCCAGGCCCAATTCCAAACTGCTATATTGATCATGAATAAGGCCATGATAAAAGCCCAAACTCGATGGCGCCGATCCAAATACAAAACCAGAGCCACCAACCCTAAAAAATAGAACAGAACTTCCAGAATCGTCACATGCCCGATCTTAATAGAAGCATAAGGAAAGTTAGAAAATAGGGCTGCTGCTCCGGTGATGAGTTTAGTGAGCCCCCAGATGGTATTTCCTAAAAGACTACCAATGCCGGGAATCCAGCCTATAAATAGGAGCAAAAACCCTTCAGCGACCAATACACCCACTAATGGTACAATAAGCACATTGGCCACCAGAGCAATCAAGGGCAATCGGAGAAAATAGGTGACTACAAAAGGTAAAGTGCCAATTTGAGCTGACAGGGAGACTAAGAAAAGCCCCCAGGCAAACTGAAGTCCCTTATTTTGGATCTGGGAAACTCTAATTCTTTCAGGTAGCCATGTTTCAAATCGGCGGTAAAAAAACACAATTGAAATGACTGCGGTAAAGCTCAACAAGAAACCGGTATTCATGATATTGAACGGATCCCATGCCAGGAGCGCTAACGCGGCAGTGGCGAGGATATTTTCTAACACAGGCATACGATTAACAACCGGTGCCAGTACATAAAGTCCTGCCATGAAAGCAGCCCGGACAACACTGGGTTTCCCACCTGTTAGAGCCACAAAAAGAGCCAAACCCAATACAATGGCCAGCCGATCCCAACCCCAAGGAATGCGACTGAACTTGGCGAGCAACATTAGAATAATAAGCACATAACCCACATGCAACCCGGAGACAGCCAAGACATGCACAACACCTGTTTCCACAAAAGTGCTTTTGATCTCCGGGTCTACCCGGGACTTATCGCCTAAAAGTAGTGCTGTCAATAAACCTGCTGCCTTTGGTGACGTATATTTTTTTATCTGAGATTTAATAACGCTCCGTAAGGATTGGATTCCTTGGGATAAACCCGTTCCAAGAGTTGGTTGACAGATGGGTAAATGCTGGCGGTCCTGGAATACACGTCCCAAAATTCCCTGACGATGATAAAAGGAACGGAAACGAAAATCTCCCGGATTCCTTGGCCCAGAAAAGTCGCGAAAGACACCCTCGCCTTTTAAAGTGTCTCCTGGCTCGCAAGTACAACTATCGCGAAGATATACAAAGTACTCCCAGTCATGCTCCAGAACTAAAGAATCCGTAGCTAGAGAGACATTCCGCACCCGGTATTTGTAACCGCGACTAGTAGGCTTGCCTTCCTTAACAACCCCCTCATACTGGATCGCTTGACCCTCTACGTTTACGATAAGTTTTTCTTCCTGTGCTAACATGAGACTCCTGTCAGCCATTCGCCACCACCCAAGCAGAAATACGAGTGTTAAAAGTCCTGTCAGAAACAAATGATCTTTCCGTACGACAAGAAAAAATAAGGTACCAATTGATAGACCACATAGACTTGCATAAAGTGAGGGAACTATTAACCCCATTAATATGCCACCCAAAAAAGCCAGACAAAGGAATACCACGGGCATTCTTTTAAAAGCTTTGATACAATAAAGCCACAAGTTCGAATTAGAGAAGGCAGAACCGGTTGATTTCACAATTCCACACTATAACTTTTTAACGTCATCAATAAACGACCCAAATAGTCTCAAAAACAAAGAATGATAACCACAAATTTTCTGACATATTTTAAAAATCCTGCGTTCTATAGACAACAATAAAACCCAAATTGAATTTTATTAACTGACGAACAAAATCATACTCATCTTTTGTTTAACTTAATGACAACATAGGTAAATTATATTCAAGATATGAAACGTATACCAGAATTACGTAAGCTTTCTGAAGATCATCACTATGGGCTCGTTCTGGCTCGCAAAGCTCGCTTAGCTAAAGATGAGACCTCCGCTAAAAAAGTGTGGTGGGAAGTGATGAACAAATTCCAAGATGAATTTGATCCCCATTTTATTATCGAAGAAAAATACCTGGCACCCCCCTAGCAAACCTAAAC
>CAZBEL010000138.1:0-4879 GCA_964490885.1 uncultured bacterium | reverse complement strand
ACGAACTCTTCACAGTAACGCATGACTACGACGGTCGGGCAATTCGTGTTCCCACACCCATCACGATCCATTGGTCGGAGATTACCATTGAGGAATTCAAGGAGTTTGTCATTGAACGAACTACTGTTAGCGACACGGGCCTCCATTGGGATACTTTGGCCTACATACAGGATTCCCTGGCTACATCTTACATAGACACCTTGGACGATGATGCCACCTTTCAGTACCGTGTGCGCATTGTGAACCAGAGCAACCAGTTCCGGCACGCCCTGTCCGAACCTTTTAGCGTGCCCCCGGTGAGCATGCTCCAGGTTCCTGAGGATTATGAAATAGTCACTCAGGCCTACGATATGAAATTTCTGGATGATGGGGATACCCTCCTCGTGGGGCCTGGTGAGTATACCGGTCACTTTCAATTTCTGGGTAAACAGGTAATGATCATCGGTATTGAGGGTGCCGAACAGACTGTATTGAGATCACCAGGAGATATTGGTTCGGTAGTAGAGATAGAAGGAGGTACTTTGAAGGGTTTCACGATTAGTGGTGGGAAAGCGTTGTACGGGGGAGGGGTCTACGCCAACGGAACGGTTGAAATTGTGGATTGTGTTGTCGTCAACAACAAAGCTATATATGACCCGGACGGTAAGGGTTGGGTGTTTCCCGAAGCCATGGGTGGAGGCGTGTTTGCCTCGGGTTCGGTGATATTGAGGAATTGTCGCATTGCCAATAATAAGTCTAGTCGGAATGGCGGGGGATTGTTCATTGACGGAGATGTAGACTTGTATAACACTACGCTATATCAGAATAGTAGTCTGTACTATACCGATGGGGCCGGTTTGTTTTTATACGACGGATCGCTGACGGCTCGTAATTGCCGCTTTCGTGAGAATATGACCCAGGGACGAGCTGGAGGGGCTTTGATATGGGGAACAGCCCTTTTTCAGAATTGCTTATTCTGGGGCAACGCGGCGGCTTACGGGGCAGGAGGTATTTTAGTATCATCCGACGCGAGTGTGGTCGTGGAGAATTCTGTATTTTTCCGGAATAATAGCGGTCGAGGGAATTGGCCGGTCATCGAATCCGAAGGGAGCGTGGAGGTGATTAACTCCATAATCTGGGCTGATGTGGGTGGAGGTTCCAGTAAACTTTATTCACAGATGGCGACCTACTCGGACATAGAGCACTTTACCATTCCCAGCGGAATTGGAAATATCAAAGAACCACCCCTTTTCGTTGATCCGAGCGGTGGTGATTTTCATCTACAGCCTGGTTCACCGTGTATAAATGCTGGCCATCCAGGGGAAAAGTATCGGGATAGAGATGGATCTCGGAACGACATGGGGATTTATGGTGGCCCCTATGGTGGTAATTGGTAAAGCCCGGGACCGAATATCCATTTGAATAGGGCCATGAGGCCTTGTATGCTAAGGATGGATTGTATAAATTCCGACCGACCGGTCAGTCATTTTAATAGTTAATAAGAATCAATGGACAAAAAACAACAGATCGTTCAAGCAGCTATCAAGGTCTTTGCTGAGAAAGGTCTGGAAAAAGCCAAGATTGCGGACATCGCCCGGGAAGCTGGCATCGGCAAGGGCACGGTCTATGAGTACTTCTCCAGTAAGGAGGATCTTTTCAGCGCCATTGAGCAGTTTGTAATCCAGGGTATGCTCCAGGATCTTCAACATTGGGTAAAGATTGACCTCCCTCCCCGCAAAAAACTGGAACACATTATTGATCAGAGCATGGAGACCTTCCTTGCCATGGGCGAAAGCCTGCTCATTGTAACCGAACTGTGGGCCCAGAGCGCCCGGGGACTGTGGCACGGCTCCTCCGAAATGGCCATCCGGGGAATGTATGAATCTTACCGGAAGACCATTGTTGCAATTTTGCAGGCCGGGATTGATTCAGGTGACTTTAGACCCATGGATACGGAGGGCGTGGCCACCCTCCTCATGGCTTTTTTAGACGGCCTTATCTGGCAGTACATGATTATGAATGATCCGGAAGCCTTCAACCGGGTGTGGAAGGAAGCGGTAAAATCATTTTTCAGAGGAATTGAATCATGAATCGAGTTTTAGTCCTTATGGTGTTTTGTTTCGGGCTATTGGTAGCGCAGCAACCTACAGCAAAGGAAATCATTGATGGCATGACGGCTCTTATGAATCAGGAATACAGCCGAGCCACCATGACCCAGACCATTCAAACCTCTTCCGGGAAAACCAGAACCCTGGAGTTTGAAATGTTCTCTGCTGATACGGGCAGTAGTGTTTTAATGCGATACATTAAGCCTTCCAGTGTCCGGGGACAGACGTTCCTCATGCTCAACGATGCCAACGACATCTGGACCTATTTCCCGCGGACCCGCCGTGTGCGCAAACTGGCCTCCTCGGCTAAAAATCAGAAAGTTCAGGGCAGCGACTTTTCCTACAGCGATTTTTCCTCCAGTGATACCTGGGAAAAAGATTATCGTTCAACGCTGGTAGGTGAGGCGGAAATACGGGGTGAGCCTTGCTGGAAGCTGGAGGCCACCGAAACGGAATCCAACGACTCCGATTACCCGCGCATTATTCTCTATGTCCGAAAGTCCGACTACTCACCCTTGCTAATTGAATATTTCAACGAACAGAACCTCCACGAGAAGACACTTCTATTGGAGGATGTTGAAACAATCGAAGGGGTTCCCACGGCAAAAAAAATGGTGATGAAGAATCTTTTAGAAGGTTCCGAGACAATCATGACGATTAAAGAGATTACCTATCAGTGGCGACCCTCCAAGGGCTTCTTCAGCGAAAGGAACCTGCAGCGATGAGGCTCCTCACTGGTTTGATCCTCTTCCTGGGGCTTCAGGGTCCTTTGCTCCTGAGTCAGGTGGAATGGTTTGGTTACCTGGAGTCGGAGTTCGATAATTTCGGTGTGGGGGGCAAAACATACAATTTCGGTTACAACAAATTGCGGGTGGACCTGGAATCGCGCCCGGCGGAGAATGTGTACGTGGCGGCAAACCTCAATCTGCTGCAGTATGTAGGAAAGGAAAACTGGAATTTCCTGGATTTTATCCCGGAGAAGTATTGGAAACGCCTGTTCCAAGATGCTGGAATTCCGGCCAGTCTGTGGGTGATCCCGTTTACTTACCAAGATTCCCTGTACCTGGATAACGCTTACCTGAAAGTCAATTTTCCCAGATTGGACCTGATTGTTGGGAAGCAACCCCTTTCCCTAGGGACCGGTTACGCCTGGAATCCTTTGGACATTTTTAATAAGAAAGACCCGGTGGATCCAACGTACGAGCAGACCGGTATCCAGGCTCTACGGGTGGATGTGCCCTTAACATCCCGGGGTGGGCTCACCGGCATCCTGACCCCGGCGGAATCGTGGGAGGCGGCCACCAAATATCTGCAGCTGAAATCAGGCTGGCAGAGTTTCGATTTCAGTGTGAACTGGGCTGAGTATGAAGGTCTCTACCGCTACTGGGATTATCAGGTGTATTCAGGGATCGTTCCGAAAGCGACCCAGTACCAAGCCTATGGTGGATCCCTGGTGGGGCAAATTTTTGGCATGGGGCTCTGGGCGGAAACGTGGCGGAAACGGCAGGCAGCCTTTAATGAAAAGATTAACTGGGAAACCGTTGTGGGAGTGGACTATACCTTTCCCAATAGTCTCTACCTCCTGAATGAATACCTCTACAATTCCCAGGGGGCTACGAAAGCCACACTCCAGCTGGCAGACTATTTTGCCTATTTTGAGGGGGAAACTCACAGCCTTATGCGGGAATATGATTTTTTCTATGGCCGTTATCCCGCTGGAGACTTTGTGAATGTTGGTTTGCTAATGATTGCAAATTTGACGGATAACAGCACCTTGATCAGTCCCCAACTCGATTGGGACATTTTTGAAAACGGCACCCTCTCCATCTGGTATTTCTACCCATTGGGTGAGCCTGATTCCGAGTTTGGATTTCAGGATGCCGGATGGCGCGTACGCTTAAGGGCTTACTTTTAACCATGACGCCGGGTAAATCCATTCTCATTTTAGGAGGGTACGGGAATACCGGTAAAAAACTTGCCCGCTTATTATTGGACTATACCTCTGCAAATGTCGTTCTGGCTGCCCGCCATGCCGAACCTCTCAAAACCGCCGTGGAAGAATTAAACGATCCCAGGGCGAGTTGGATGACAGTCGATGCCTCCCAGATAGAGTCCC
This sequence comes from uncultured bacterium, assembly GCA_964490885.1. Lineage (GTDB taxonomy): Bacteria > Fidelibacterota > Marinisomatia > Marinisomatales > TCS56 > CAZBEL01. The sequence continues at coordinate 676 of CAZBEL010000138.1, read as the reverse complement.
TTTTGCCAGCCTTTCAGGGGGTAAACTTGGTGATTGCAGCCTCCGGTACAGCTGCTCTAATCGATAATGTGGTCACGGCTGCCCTCCAGGCAAAAGTGGATTGTCTGGACATTCACTATTCTGCAGCTAAGTGGAGGTATTTAGAATCCCGGGCGGAGGAGATTTTGGCTTCAGGGCAGTGTTTTGTGAGCGAAGCCGGGTTCCATCCTGGGTTACCCTCCTTTCTAGTGCGTTATGGGGCGCGCCATTTCGACGAATTGGAAGTGGCCAACATCGGCGCTGTGGTAAAACAGGACTGGAAAAGCCTGGATATCGGTCTTTCCACCCAGCGGGAATTCGTTCAGGAAATTGCAGATTACCAATCCTCCTTTTTCCGTGATGGGAATTGGCATAAAGCCAGTATGCTGACCACCAGGGATTTTCAATCCTTTGATTTTGGCGAGGAAGCTGGTACACGCCTTTGTGCTCCTTTGTTTTTTGAAGAACTGCGCCCCTTGCCAAAGTTGTATCCTACCCTCCAGCAAACTGGCTTCTACATGGCCGGCTTTCACTGGTTCGTGGATTTTTTCGTCATGCCCTTTGTCATGCTCGTGGTCAAAGTATTTCCCCGTTCCGGCCTCACGCCCATGGCCCGGTTCATGACCTGGGCCCTGGGGGCTTTTTCCCGTCCCCCTTA
>CAZBEL010000137.1:0-4886 GCA_964490885.1 uncultured bacterium | reverse complement strand
AATTCGTTGTTGGAATACGTGATCCGTGTATGGTTCAGGATCGCCCCGTTCACAGGACTCAACAAAGCCAATTTAGGCGGTGTAGCATCAAAGGTCACCCGCTGGATCATGTTCCGACGAGCTTCGTTCCCGGCTCGATCCTGTCCTTCAAAGGCAATAGTATAGGTCACCCCCTCTAACAATTGTGGGCCTTCAGTACGAAACACATCATTGTGGACCCCTGCCGTAAGCAAGTCAGGTGGTAAGTCTATGGGAATATTCTCTGCGCCCTGTTCCTGTCCCGTCTTGGGGATAAAAATAATGGTCCCATCAGTTATAGTCTCCGACAATTCATAACTTATCTTTGGGGAGGAGATATAGTCGTAAGATTGAGGTGAAAGAAAGGTCAGTTTAGGTGGAGTAATATCGTAATGGATATTAATCTGGGTAGCGATATTGGAAGGATTCCCGGCAGGATCGATACCGGATAAAGTCAAAGTGTACGTTGCACCATCTTTTAGCGGTGGCGTGTTGGTAAGAATGATGTTTTCATGAGTTCCCTCATCAAGCTCAGTGCCGGTAAGCACCTGGACGTGGATTTCCTGGGGATCAGTAACACCCCCTACCCAAGTATAAGTCAGCGTTCCCTGGGCAAGAAGTTCGCTCAGGGAATAACTTACCCGTAAATGGTTTACAGCTCTTCCTGATTTGGGAGATTTTAAAGTGACCTGTGGAGGAGTAAAATCGTATCGTATCCCGGGAACATTCACCATTGGAGTTTCATTTCCTGCCCGGTCCCGGCCTATGAAAGTAAGTTGATAAAGGGCACCTTCCACTAAAGCTGGCACAGCTGTTAATGATTGGTCTATGTGTTCTCCCTCATCACGTTCTTCTGGAGTAAGTGAAACCGTATATGGAGCCAATGAGTCAGGAGTGCCCCCAGTCCACTTCCAGATAAATCGTCCTTCATAGAGGCTTTCGGAAAGAGTGTAAGAAAGTTCTTTTTTAGGGTTTACAGAATATGGTTGAGGTATTTGTAGGGTCAACTGGGGAGCGGTAAAATCGTATGCAATATCCTCAATTATCACCGGTTCGGCAATGTTTCCAGCCCGATCTGATCCCGTAATTTCAAGTCGGTAAAAGCTTCCGTCATTAAGAGGTAACATTTCATTTAGAATAATATCTTCGTGCAGACCGCTCGTTCTTTCGCTTTCCACCAAGTTGACTTTATGAGGTGAATTTGGGTCTGGTTTACCGCCCGTTCTGGTCCATACGAAAGTACCTTGTGCTAAGTTTTCCGACACTTCGTAACTCACTTTGAGATGGTTAAGTGCCGACTGAGAACGTGGTTCTACATTCGTGAATACGGGGGGCACGGCGTCATAGAGAATATTATGTACAATAAAAGGTTGGCTGGTATTCCCTGCCCGGTCCTGGCTGATGAAAGTCAGAGTATAGACCGCCCCGTCTATAAGGTCAGGTTGCTGGGCTAAACGATAATGAATCTTCTCCCCGGGAGCAAGCTCCTCTCCTGTTAGTAAGACAACTCGTGGGGCTAATGTGTCAGTAGTACCCCCTACCTGTTCCCAACGCATTTCCCCGGTGCTTAACGGTTCGTTGACCACATAAGAAACAGTGGGATCTTTAATAGCAGCATTATCATATGGAAAAATCATGGTTGTTAAAGGAGGCGTAATATCAAAGGTAACCGAGTCCACCATAACCGGTGTTGAAGTGTTTCCCGCCAGATCAACTGCCGAGACGGTATAACGATAGATCGTTCCATCGGTGAGTTGTAGTAGTTGGGACAGGTCCCATTCAATCATACCAGGAATGAACACTTGATCATCAAAGACCAATTCGTGAGGGGTGTTAATGTCCTGTTTACCGCCGATGGCTTCAATAGTTAAGGCCCACGATGCCAGGGGTTCGTCGGTTTGGAAGGCAATAGAATAGTGATTAATAAAAGACCCAGTTAGCGGTTGGGTAAAACTCACCTTCGGTGGCGTTACGTCGTATAAAATTGAATCAATCCTAACCGGTTCGGCGGGATTCCCAGACCGGTCAACTCCTATCAATTCAGCAGAATAATAAGTACCGTCTAAAAGGTCCGGTTGATCCGATAAACGAAATGATCCTTTATTGCTATGCTTTAAATCGTCTTCGCTAAAATCAATAATTACATCATTTAATCCAATTCCAGCATCCCTGGGAATCCAGCGTAAAGTAGCCATTTGCAATATTTCGTCAGCTGTGAAAGCAATTTCTGGTTTGCGTATATAGGGTTTAATAGAGAGAGTTAAAACAGGTGGTCGAATATCATAATGAATCCCCGGGATGACCCTTTTTGTAGCATCATAGCCTTTGGTACTATGCCCCTTGAAGATAATATCGTAAGTCAGCCCGTTAATGGGAGGAGTTACGAAAGTCATTTCAAGCCTATGTTCACCTTGTTTCAAATCATTACCCTGCATGAGGTAACGGAGCGTATCAGCTGATGAAGAGGGACTCCAAACCAACATCCCCTGATCAAGATCACCATCCAGACGGTACGCAATCGTCGTGTGGTTCACGTAAGCACTATCCTCCGGTGATGTAAACCAGAAAATGGCTTCTGTCCCGTCGGGGCTGAGGTTAACATCACTCACTAAAACACCGTTGGAGTCATACTCCATGATGCGGGTGACATCGGTACCTTCGATGGTCACATAATCCCACCAGCGCATGACGCGTTCCGTAGGCAATTGAATCCAAGCTTGTTTCGTCATTTTCCCCTGGGAATCATACTCAAACTTGATTTTTCCGTACTCAAAGGCATCTACATCAAAGAACCTGTAACGGTCAACCTGGTCATCATCACGGTATTCAATGGCCGTGAAGCGATCCTCCCAAGATTTTACCGTGTCCACTCGATAAACGTATTCAATATATTTTAAGGAATGTTCTTCTGGGCCGAACACAACCCGGCGAATCAATTTCCCGTCTTGGCGATACGTATCTTTGTACCGGAAGGTGTGAGTAGAATCGTCATAACTATACTGTTCCCACGATACAGGGATTCCTTCCTCATTAACATTTGTCTTTCGTACCAGTCGACCCTGGGCATCATATTCTGCCACAATATGAAACCGGTTTTTTACTTCCATAGCAGAAACCGGATGCTGGCTTAGGAAATCAGACTCGCTTAAAAAGTAGCGTTCTTCCTGAGCTTGAAATGCCAGGCCAACAATGACCATTAGCAGGAGTACGGCAGGAATGATTCGCTTCATAGGAGGGCAATTTAAATTGAGATAACTGCCGAAAGAAAGGTCAGTTAAATAGAATTAGTTACAAAATATTCTTAACGTCCCCGGCGGCGCTCCTTCCACTTTTCCATGGCTAACTTGCGCATATCTACAACAGTGTCAGATTCATCCACGATCTCAATCCCTAGCAAGGTTTCAATGGCATCTTCCAAGGTAATGAGTCCCAGTGTTTGGCCAAACTCGTCTTTTACAATAAACAGATGTTTGCGACGCTTAACGAATTCGTCCAGGATCTTGGCCACAGATTCCTTTTCACTTACTGCGTGAATGGGATCCATCAATTCTTCCATGCGAACGTCAAAACGATCTTCAGCTTTACTTTTCATTAGGTTGTAGCGACTCACTAACCCTACAATGTCATCGATATCCTGGTTGTAAACCGGAATTCGGGAAAAGGAAATGTGCTCGTGTCGTTCCAAAACGTCCCTCACTGTCTCGTCCTTCTGCAGGGCAAATATCACCGAACGTGGGGTTAAGACCTCTTCTACAGTGATGTCCTTAAGTTTCATGAGGTTTTCGATGATGGTGCTTTCTTTTTCCTCGATAGTTCCTTCATCTTCACCCATCTCAGCGAGGACGATCATTTCCTCCCGGGTGACGGTGCCTGTCTTCTTTCCTTTAGATAACCACCCGGAGGCAGCTTCTAAAAACAAAACAAAAGGATACAGGATAAACACCAACCCTCGTATGAGATAAGCCGAAACTCCTGCTAATCGTTTCCAATGAAGTGCCCCAATCGTCTTAGGGATAATTTCTGAAAACACTAAAATAGATAAAGTCAGCAAACCAGAAATAATGGCCACCCAACGGCTACCAAAGAGGTCAAAGGCCACGGCCCCTACACCTGCTGCTCCTACCGTATTTGCAATAGTATTTAACGTCAAAATGGCAGCTAAGGGACGATTGATATTATCCTTGAGCCTTTTGAGGATACGTCCAGAAACGGGATGTTCCCGGGAATAAAGTGCCACAAAAGAGTGGCTAACAGAAAGTATGACGGCCTCTAACAACGAACAAAGGAAAGACACCACGAGGGCTAAGAAGAAAAAGAGAAGTAATGTGATCATGAACTAAATTAATTCCCTCAGGATGCTGGCTGCAATTTCATTTGGCGACTTAGATGAAGCCACATGGGGATGTACAACAGGAACATGAATAAGATCCCGAATAATTCCATACCAATAATATAATATGGCCATTCACCGATGAGAAAAGGTGAATTAGCCTGAGGCTTGTCACACAAGTACATATAATTCGCATTCAACAGTTTATCCCAGAAAGTCGTTAGAAAAGCGATACCGTTTGTTACCAGGATCACATCCCACAGGGACCCTCGTCGAATTCGCATTTTTTCTACAAACACCAACCACAGAACATTAAGGATAATGATGCCGTGTGAAAAGAAGAAGATAAACATATAGGTATGGTTCTTTAAGGCAGAAAGATCGGGTGTGAACACGGCTTGAGTGGCTCCGGCTAATCCCCAGAAATAAGCTAACTCAAAGGCAGTCTGGCTACGCGTATATAGCGCCCAGCATGTTAAGTAGATAGCATAACTACATAAATGCAAGGGCAGATCGTGACTCCAAAAGAAATTATTGT
>CAZBEL010000136.1:0-4899 GCA_964490885.1 uncultured bacterium | reverse complement strand
CACTGGGATCGCCACTGACAGCCGCGAATGTCAGGCTGGTGATCTCTACATTGCCCTAAAAGGGGAACAAGTTGATGGACACGATTTCGTCGCGGATGCTGTAGAACATGGGGCCACCTTGGCCTTAGTGGCTCACGATAGCCTCCACGACAAGGTTCCAACCTTGTTAGTCGAAAGTCCATTGAAAACCATTGGTCTTGTAGCACGGGCATGGCGCCAGCAATTTTCCATTCCCATCCTGGCCATAACAGGATCCAATGGGAAAACATCCACGAAAGACCTCCTAAAACACATCTTTCAGCCCCTTCACACCATCCACGCCACCCGGGGGAATTACAATACCTCTATCGGCTTACCACTAACTTTACTTGAATTGCGACCAGATCACACATTTTCCATAGTCGAAATGGGGGCCAATCAACCCAATGATATATCCTACCTCTGTTCCATTTGCGAACCGAACCATGGCCTCATCACAAATATTGCCCCTGCTCACCTAGAAGGTTTCGGTACTATAGAACAAATCGCTCGTACTAAAGGAGTACTTTTTATGGCTGTCGCAGACGGAATCGCTTTCGTCAACTTAGCAGACGAATGGGTACGGAAGCTTCCCATTGCCGGAAAAAAGATTACCTACGGTCTTACCCCTGAATGCGATTTCCCCGCTGACTTTCATACGGAAGCTGACGGAACAATTACCCTCACCATCGACGCTCACGAAATTCATACCGGCTCATCCAACCTCACCTTTGCGAAAAATGTCATCGCCGCTTCGGCAGTGGCCATCACCCTGGGAGTAGATTGGGATACATTTCAACATCAGATTAACGACTACCAACCCACTCACGGGCGCTGTACGGTTCAGCAGTGGAATGAGGTTACAATCATCGACGATACATACAACGCCAACCTTACTTCTACCCTTGCGGCGTTGGATTACCTCACGGCTCTGCGCGGGAACGGGAGACGAATCTTTGTCTTCGGCGATATGTTTGAACTGGGAAATCACGCCGCAACTCACCACCAGCAAGTGGGTGAGAAATGCTCACAACTTCCCCTGGATGCGGTTTTTACAGTAGGTAAAGAGACTGTTGCTACCGAACAAGCTATCACCCGCATTCCATACCATAAACATTACGCAACAAAAGATGAGTTATCACAGGAGCTACTGGCTTTTCTACAGCCTCACGATAAGGTATTAGTAAAAGGATCCCGGGGAATGGCCATGGAAACGATTATCCAAGCGCTGGTGAAAAACTAATGCTTTACCATTACCTCTACCCGTTGCGAGACTATTTTTCACCGTTCAATCTCTTTCAGTACATCACCTTTCGTGCCGCCAGCGCCGCCATTTTAGCTTTGCTCATCAGCTTCCTCATCGGGCCCTGGATTATCCACAAACTACGAACTCACCAAATCGGTGAGGAGATACGCCCTACAGGGCCTGAATCCCACCACAAAAAAAAGGGCACGCCAACCATGGGGGGGATCATGATCCTCGGAGCAGTGATCCTCCCTACCCTCCTTTTAGCAGACCTGTCTAACGTTTATATCCAGATTACCTTAGTGGCTATTTTCTGGATGGGAGCCATCGGGTTCCTGGACGATTACCTAAAGGTCATCAAAAAAAAGAAGAAAGGTCTAATCGCCCGTTACAAATTGGCGGGACAAATACTTTTAGGTTTGGTTATTAGTTACTGGATTTATCAAATCCCCGAGTTCGAGTTTTTCCGTACAAGCACAAGTGTACCTTTCTTAAAAAACGTTGAATTGGATTGGGGCTTCTTTTATCCCCTCGTCGTCATTTTAGTGATTACCGGTACCTCTAACGGCGTGAATATCGCCGACGGACTAGATGGTTTAGCAGCCGGCCTCCTGGCGATCTGTTTTACAGTCTTTGCTGCGATTGCCTATATCAGTGGTCGTGTGGACTTCTCCAGTTATTTGAACATCATTTATCTGCCAGGAGCTGGTGAACTCACTATTTTTACTGCGGCCATTGCCGGGGCTTGTTTGGGATACTTGTGGTTCAATGCTGCGCCTGCTGAAGTCTTCATGGGCGACATCGGTTCCCTCTCTACAGGAGCGGCTTTAGGAACTATGGCACTTCTGTTAAAGAAAGAATTGCTCCTCTTCATTATCGGGGGTGTGTTCGTTTGGGAATCCCTCTCGGTGATCTTCCAGGTAGGGTATTTCCGGTGGACGCGTAAACGGACCGGGACAGGAAAACGACTGTTTAAAATGGCCCCCATTCACCACCATTTCGAATTAAAAGGATGGCCGGAGTCTCGTGTAGTCATTCGTTTCTGGATCATCGGTATCTTACTGGCTCTTTTCTCTTTAACCACGTTTAAAATCCGATGAGACCTCCTTCATTACAGCCGCCTACCGATATTCAAGGAAAACGCATCACTGTCCTTGGGATGAAACGAAGCGGCCTCGCCGCAGCCAAGTTAGCAAAAACCCTGAGAGCGGAGGTTTTCGTCAGTGACCAACAATCATCTCCAGAATTAACAGCATGCCTGGACAGCCTGAACAAACAAAATATCACCGGGGAAATAGGGGGCCACAGTGAGCGGGTATTCGAAGCTGATCTATGGATCCTCTCACCAGGCGTACCCAAGGAAGCCCAGGTTGTACAAAGGGCACTTCAACAAAATATAGATGTTGTGGGCGAGATAGAGTTTGCCAGTTGGTTCACAAAGGCACCCATAATAGCTGTGACGGGATCCAATGGTAAAACCACCACCGTTCACATCTTAACTGCCATGTGTCAGACCTCTGAAGTGCAAGCCATCTTAGCGGGGAATGTGGGAATTCCCTTCTCTCAAAAAGTACTGGAAGACTACCAGTCACCTAATCCTAAACGGGTGTTCGTACTGGAAATTTCCAGTTTCCAAATGGAGTTTATCCATCATTTCCGTCCCCAAGTGGCTCTTTATCTCAACATTACTCCCGACCACTTAAACCGCCACCCTTCCATGGAGGATTATGTTCAGGCGAAACTAAATATGGTCCGCAATCAGACAAAGGATGACTATATCGTGTACAATGCTGACGACCCTATCCTTAGTGAGCAATTTAAGAACAGGTCTGTGAACAGAGTTCCTTACAGTCTCAGGACAGTTGCGGGTGCTCCCTTTTCCCTAAATGCCACAAAAATTTACACCAATACCCACGAGCCCCTCATTGAATTAAAGGAAATCCTTTTACCAGGGAAACATAATCTGTCCAACCTCTTAGGGGCAGCTACGGCGGCCTGGGTGTTTGGGATTCCTGTTAAACAAATTGCTGCAACCATGCGGACTTTTCAGGGGATTCCCCACCGATTAGAACCCGCTGGTACCGTGAATGGCGTCACTTTTGTTAACGACTCTAAGGCGACTAACGTGGATGCAGTGAAAGTCGCATTGGAGAGCTACTCTCAACCTATTATCCTCATCTTAGGTGGCCTGGATAAAGGTGGTGACTTTGGAGCACTCCTTCCTCATACCAAGCAAAAAGTCAAAGAAATCTTGGCCATCGGCCAAGCACGGGAAAAGATCTCAACGGTATTCAGGGATGCGGTAAGATCGATCGCGGTGACCGATCTTAAAAAAGCCGTTGAGATCGCTCATCGGCACGCTGTTCCTGGGGACATAGTTTTATTGTCCCCAGGATGTGCCAGCTTTGATCAATTCAGCAACTACGAAGAGCGTGGAGAGGTTTTTAAAACTCTCGTGAAGCAGTTAGGTACAACCCTTGACGTATCTTAACATTACTATCAAGAAATACGACCGCTTTCTTTTAGGGGCTATTGTCCTGCTCTGCATTGTAGGAACGGTGATGCTCTTTAGTGCCAGTATTTCCCTTTCCCTTGAACAGACGCAAGGACAACAGGATACCGTGTACCTTCAAGCTCATTTAAGACGCTTGTTAATAGGGTTCTTAGCCATGGGGTTTTTTCTTTTACTGGACTACCGTTACTTAAAACGCATTGCCCCGTATGTCCTGATTGGCACGATTATTATCCTGATCCTTACGAAGGGGATTTTGCTTCTTAAAGGACAAAATTTCCCGGCCCGTTGGCTGTTTGTAGGGCCCTTTTCAATTCAAACCTCTGACATCGCACGTTTAGCTCTCATAATCTATTTAGCCAGTTACTTGGACCGAAAACGAGAAGCCATTAAAAACTTCACCGAAGGATTTTTACCCCCGGTCTTAGTTATCGGACTTATTGTAGCGCTCATCGTAATCCAACCCGATTTCAGCACCGCCGCCGTCATGGCACTGCTTGGATTCACTATGTTGTACATTGGAGGTGCCCGCTTCCCGCATCTCTTGGCCACCGTCACCACTTCCCTACTGGTGATGGTTCCCGTCATGCTCTTTAAACCCTATCGAATCAAAAGAATTCTTTCGTATTTCCGCCCTGACTCTGTGAGCGCCGAAGACCTATATCAGATCAAACAATCCCTTATCAGCATCGGGAATGGCGGCTTGTTTGGTTTAGGGTTGGGGAATAGCCTAGGGAAGGACCTTTTCCTACCCACCCCCCACACGGACTTTATTTTCGCCATCATCGGTGAAGAAACCGGTTTCATCGGGACTATGTTGGTAATCACTCTCTTCCTCTTTATTTTTCAACGAGGAATCAAAATCGCCAAAGACTGCGCCGACCCTTTCGGCGTCTTCCTGGCCATCGGAATTGTTTTTTCCTTCGTGAGTTACGCCTTCATTAATGCAGCCGTAGTCACCTCACTGTTACCCACAACCGGCTTACAAATGCCCTTCATTAGCTACGGTGGATCCGGGCTTGTAATCAACATGGTGAGCATGGGAATCCTTCTCAATATCAGCCAGTCCAAACGATCCATTGCGCGTCCACCCTGGAGACAACGACAATATGACTGAAGAGTA
>CAZBEL010000135.1:0-4920 GCA_964490885.1 uncultured bacterium | reverse complement strand
TAAGCGAGTGTAGGTTTCTTCGTCATCGTAGTATTCACCGGAGAATTCAATGACCAAACCACTACGTTTGGAGCGGATCGTTTTTTCAATAGACTCTAACAGTAATTCCCGCAATTCGTCAACACGACCGAAATCAGAAACTTGCAGCGGTCGGAACTGGCTGGCTAATTGAAACTCTCCCCGGGCTGCCAACCAATTGGAAAAATGATTGCTGTTGGCATGGAAGACCAGCGACTCGTCAGGAATGGTCTTCAACGCTTCTAAAAGTGAGGGCAAGTCAGTGGCCCTGAAAAAGACCTCGTTCTTTTCATTACGGAAAATAAAATCGCCAAACCCAAAATTGGTGACGATGAACTCCCTTAAATCTTGCAGTAAGGTAGGAGATTCCTTGTGTAAAAAATGGGTATGCAGTTTCTCTGCCAACTCGCGGTTTTTTTGATGGCGCGATTGCAGCATAATGGGCATGTGAGGGTCCAATTTCCGCACCCATTCAATAAACGCCCCTCCCGCCATGGGATCCGGCTTGCCACCGCGGGGAAAGCGGATATCGGAAATAATCCCCAACATGTGGTTTCGGTAACGTTTGTAGTATTTTTCCGCCTCTTCATAGGTTGAGACTAAGAGAATTTTTGGCCGGCCCCGCTTGTGGAGCATGCGTTCTGTATCGTTCAAACTTTTTTCCACTAGGCTCTTCATGTGGTAGGTGATCTCTTTATAAATCATGGGTAGAATCGTCGAATAAAAGCGTGGAGAATCCTCAATAAACAGTATACACCGCACATCCCCTTTCTCCACATCGCGTTTCACGTTCATCCGGTCTTCAATATATTTCACGATGGCTAGGAAAACATTGGCGTTACCCGACCAGATAAAAACTTTGTCGATGGTGGAGTGGGTCAAGCCCTTTGGTAACTGCTTGATTTCCGACTCATCGAAGGCCAGGAGTATGACCGGCTTACTGGAATACTTTTCCTTAATTTTGGCGGCAAATACCAGCGGTGGCATATCCTGAAGACGCATCATGACAATGATCAAGTCATACTTGCGAGTCGAAATCATTTTGAAGGCATTACTGGCCGTGTACGCCGGCCATACACGAGGAGCATTGGTCAAATCCATCCCCATGTATTCGTGTAGAATCTGCTCAGTTAAACGCCCGTCTTCCTCCAAAACGAAGTGGTCGTATGGACTGGCCACTAAAAGAATCTCATGAACTCGATGCAGGATCAGATCCTGAAGCTTAAGTTTGTCCGCGGGGGTGATCTTAGTAGTTTCCATTTTTTAAAAATTACACCACTTCCCCGTTTCAACCTATAAAAAAGCAGAGGTTCAGAGACCTTTAATATTTCTTTTGGCTACATTTTAGGTAAAATGCTACATTCTACTCAGGAGGTCATTAAAATCCGTAATAAAAAATCCTACCCATAATCACTCATAAAATCCAACTCTACTTTAGAGAGAACAAAAGCACGTGCGTATGAAATGAACAAAAGGTAAAGGAGGGTTTAACGAATAAAAAATACTTGTTCGCTACTTTAGGATGTTTCGTCGTTATGTTTATCCTCGGAACGGTTCTTCATTTATCGACGGTAAACTGGGTCCATGGTACGGTGTTTGGCAACCTGGGAAGGAGCGCTCCCGGGGAACCCAATGTGGATATCATGTGGAGTTTGACCCTGGCCTACGTTCTACAAGCTATACTATTAGCCTATATTTACCCGAAAGGATATTCAGGGGGTAAACCTCTCACTGAAGGTCTGCGTTTTGGCTTTGTAATGGGAGTTCTCATTTTCATTACATATGCTTTCTTCCTGTATGGCAAGTTCAAGGTGGAATTCACCCCCACTTTGCTACACGGCTTCATGCACGTAGTAGAAACCATGGGGGGTGGCATAACTATCGCCTTGATCTACGGTAAAAAAGAGTAATCTCTATCGTCAATCCTTCCTGATAATTTGGGCAGACTAAAAAGATTGGTTTAAAACCGATCTATAGCCCAAATCGTAAAAAATATGTGACTGACCCGCTGCGACGAAGGGTGTAATGAAAAGCACAATCCGTTCTGCTTTGTCGGGGAAACAAGATTTAGTCAGCGCAACCTCGTAAGACTACGAAACCAAGTCGCGAAGCTGGTAACAATCTACCTCTGATTTGACCGAAAATCATCCGTACACTGGGGTTGGCTGGATAATCCACTCTTCCTATCTGTTGGTAGAAGATCAAGCCTACTCGGTTAAAAAAAGTATGTGTTTTCCGAGTTTTTTAAAGGTCTATTGATCTAAACCCTTTCAGGAGTTAAGTGATTACTTAAGCGCAATTCTTTACAGGCGAGTCGATCCTCTCATGGCTGATTGCACGATTTCGATCACCTTTTGCCTTTAACCTTTAATCTTGGTTTTTTCCTGTGTTTCTTTTAGCTTTTTTTCGAATAAAAGCACGGACATTGCTTTGGTACCAATGAATTATCTATCGACTATTTCTCACCTTTGTTTAGACTTCTTGTTCCCTCCTCTTTGTGTGATCTGTGAAAATCCCCTTTCTCATAATAGCAGTTCCATATGCCCATCCTGTCAGGAAAAATTTCAGCCTACCAACCTGGGAAACTGGATTCACAAGGTGCGGAACAAAGAGGGGCTTACCAAAGCTTACTCTGGTTGGTATTTTTCCCCCACCATGCAAACGGTAATTCATTCCTTAAAATACCAGGAGCGGGCTAAATTAGGGTTGGAATTAGGCCGTATGCTGGCAAACCTCCTCCCTATTGAAGATGTGGGACCAATAGACATGTTAACGGTGGTACCGCTCCACACGGTGAAAACCCGGGAACGAGGTTACAACCAGGCGCAATGGATCGGTAAGGCCTTGGCAAAAACCTGGTGTGTTCCTTTCAATCCAACGCTATTGCAACGTGTACGGTATACGGAATCCCAAACAACGTTAAACAGCGAAGAACGAAAGAAAAACATGGCCAATGCCTTCCGCGTTCGTAGAACCATAGACCAACAAGCCATTGGCATTGTTGATGATGTTTTAACCACTGGCTCAACTCTTTCAGCTTGTGCCCAGGCCCTTCTCCACGGAGGGGCCCGGGAAGTCATCGCCATTACCTGTGCAACACCAAAAACTAAAACAGACCAAACCGTATGTTAAAAACACTTTCATCTTTCGATCTCAAGGACCAGCGTATCCTCATGCGCGTGGACTTTAACGTCCCTCTGGAAAATGGACAGGTCGCTGATGATTTCCGCATTCGCGCGGTCCTTCCTACAATCCAAATGTGCTTGAAAGCAGGAGCGTCGTTGGTCCTCATGTCTCATCTGGGGCGACCCAAAGGGGAAAAAGTGGACGAGCTAAGCCTTATTCCCGTAGGGGAAACCCTGGCTGACCTCTTAGAACAACCCATAAAATTTTCCCACGATTGTGTTAGCGAGGACGCCCAGGAAGTCTCCCTGGGGCTCAGTGCTGGGGAAGTACATCTCTTAGAAAATCTCCGGTTTCATTCGGGAGAAACGGAAAACGACCCCGACTTCAGCTCCCAACTGGCTAAACACGGACAGATTTTCATCAATGATGCTTTTGGAACAGCCCATCGTGCTCATGCTTCCAATGTTGGGATTACACCGCACTTTACCCGCAAAGGAATCGGTTCCCTCATCGAAAAAGAACTCCACTTCTTAAACCAGGCTCTGCAAAATCCCCAAAGACCCCTTGTGCTGGTTTTAGGAGGCGCAAAATTAGGGACGAAACTCAAGCTCATCGAGCGGTTCCTTTACGAAGCCGATACCATCCTCATTGGAGGAGGGATGGCCTTCACCTTTTTAAAAAGCCAGGGGAAAAATGTAGGGGGTTCATTAGTTGACGACTCACTCCTTTCCACGGCCCACGATATCCTCCGGTCTGCCCGCCAGAACGGGCACGACTTGAGACTGCCGAAAGATTTTGTTGGGGCACGGTCTCCAGACGATCCCGAGCAGTCCCAACACTATCTTGCAGACCGTATCCCTCAGAACGTTATGGGCTTGGATATCGGCCCCCTCACCGTGAATGATTTCCGTAAGGTCATCTCCAAAGCCAAAACCGTCGTTTGGAATGGTCCTATGGGAGTTTTTGAGAAACCTGGATTTGACCTGGGGACTCGCGAAGTCGCCCAGGCTATCGCCACGGCTCATTCTGCCGGTGCCACAACAATTGTGGGCGGTGGCGACACCGCGGCGGCGGTGCGTAAATACAACTTTGTAGAGCACATGTCCCATATTTCAACTGGTGGTGGCGCGTCGTTGAAACTCCTCAGCGGAGAGCGCCTACCCGCCCTAATTGCCCTGGAGCAATAAAATGTTAAACACCCCTATTGTTGCGGCCAACTGGAAGATGAATAAAACACCCCAGGAAGGCTATGCTTTCGTCAATAAAATCAGGAATATGCTGTTGGATATCCATAAGGCAAAGGTTATATTCTGCCCGCCTTTTACAGCGCTTTTTCACATGAATGCCATCCTGGAAGAAACTCCCCACGTTTTGGGAGCCCAAAACGTCCATTGGGAACCGAAGGGTGCCTATACGGGGGAAATAGCGGTGGAGATGCTGCAAGCGTGTGGTGTGACCTACGTGATCGTAGGTCATTCCGAGCGGCGGCACATCTTCCAGGAACCTGATGATTGGATCAATGCGAAAGTGGCAGCCGTCTTGAAGGGAGAACTAACCCCTATTTTCTGCGTTGGAGAGACCCTCCAGGAACGGGAAAGTGGAAACACGGAAAAAATCCTGGAACGCCAACTCCGGGAAGGATTAAAGGAACTTCCGTCTAATTCTCTGGCAAAGATCATCATCGCTTACGAACCCGTGTGGGCCATTGGTACTGGTGTAAATGCCACGTGTGACCAAGTCAAACAAGCCCATGAAACCATACGGAATTTGCTTCGC
>CAZBEL010000134.1:0-4929 GCA_964490885.1 uncultured bacterium | reverse complement strand
TGGTAAGTGCCAATGTGATACTATCTAATGGAGCACCTATGGAATCCAATTGAAAATAGAAGGTTACTGCAGCAACCCCACTAGTCCCACCTGAAGGATTATCGTCAGAGACTATCGTAGAAATAGGGCGATCACTCGTACCTGTAGTTGTGGGTAAATCCGGCAATTCCACAAATATCGGAGCCCGGTCCCCTGTCAGCATAACGGCTAATTCAAAATCAATAATCCAGTGCCTAATATGCCAGCCTCCATTCCCAGATGTCCCCTCGCATCCAGCATAAAACTTGGTGAAGGCCCATGGGTCTACTGCGCCGGCACCATCGGCATAATAAAACCCTGTGGCCGGATCATCGCCACCACCTGACCCGGTAAAAGCCACTAAAACTCCTACCCACTCTCCTTCATGAAAGAAAGGTTGTGACCCGTAATCAGCAGTGTTTAGCCAGTTATCCTGCTGAATTGGGCTATTTGCTGGATCAAGAGTTGCCGCTATAGTGCTATCTGGCCATACTAAGCCCATCAGAGAAACCCCTTGCCCCACACCCAGAGAGTCGCCCAAAGGATCTTGGGCGCCATTAGCTACATAGTCGCCGGGGTCACAGATACCTTGAGTACCGCCCGGAGAATAAGTCGTTCCAGCAATAGACATCCAGCCGCTAGCATCCATGTCATAACCACCGATCCAACCATTACCATCTACAACAACGGACGGGTACATTGTACCGTCGGTGCGATAGGGATAGGTCACCCTGTGTAGCGATACGGTCAGTTGCTGATCACCAGTGCCCCATTCATACACGGGAACATTCACACCAGTTATATAACCGTCTGCTGGCATCTGATACAACATCATCATTGCATCACCAGGACTTTGAATAAATTGACCACCAAACGACCCACTTACTGGCTCATATACCAAGGTGTCAGGCATATCACGATGTACTACGCCACTCCGATGAGTGTGACGAATGGATCCTTTTTCTACGCGGATATCTGTTTCTAGGAATGCGTCACGAGATTCAACATTTTGCAAACTGGCTACGGAGCTAATGTGACTAGATGACATATGCTTTGTCCCAGTCAATTTCTCCGTGGACAAACTCGAGCCTTGAACATTAAAAATAAATGGTGCTACACCAATAAATAACATAGCTAACACAAATAGACGTTTCATATTGTCCTCAATTATAAATGCCTCTAAACGGCAAGTTATTAAATACCTCATCGTCAATTTAGTTCAAAAACAAGCAACAATCAATCAGAAGAGTAATCTGTCCATACCAAATTTATTTGCAGCATGTCCAATTTTCATGCAGTTAGCGTTAAATATGCATCACTTACGATCATGGGCTTAAGTTTTAAGTAAAAAGTGTCAACTATCGCTTTTATTAAAATGCGACTATAAACTCAGATTAATTGTTATACTAAATACTTCATCTCATAACTATCTATAGATTCACCAAATTTCAACTTCTATTACTTTATCTATGCAGATAATAGGTATAAATAGCAACAACTTCTTAACATGGCAAATAACTCCCGCACCTTCCCAAGGTATTTCCCTCCACTTATGAGTAAATTTAACCCATGACTGATCGACACATATAAATTGCTACCCATTTACGGAAGCCACCTATGGCGCATTTTTGGAACAAAATTGAAATCAAATTTATCCTCCTGGCCACCAGCGTCATCCTTTTGGGTGCGCTCATCATCAATACAATCATTTATTCCCACGAGTATAACGAGCACTATGAACTGGCAGAACTACGTACAACTTTACTCTCCCGAACTATTCTCAATCTCACCCTGAACCATCTCCCTACCACACCACAATGGAAGGAACAGGCGGATACTGTCCTGAGCACCTTGTTCCGGGAATTGGCCAATATTCCTGAACGTACTACGTGGGGAATACTAGCTTACAATGATAATCAGGAATCCTTTTTCCAAATCGGGGATTCCTCACTCGTGGCCGTCACATTGCAGAACCTATCTTCTTTTCGAATTGCACAGGATACCACTATAACGATAGAGACTACCAACCCTGATGAAAAAATTTCTATTTCTGCCATTATTCTCCATAATGACCAAGACGTCTTAGGATTTCTCGCATTGGCTACCCGTTATCATGTGAGCAAACTGGGGCTTAAAATACTAGTGAAAAAATTGGTGACAATAACCGTTATCACCGTGATTTTCTCTGTCTTCTTAGCTACCCTCGTAGCCCGTAAACTGGCCGCCCCCATCAAGGATTTGGCTCGGGAAATGGAACGCGTTGAATCTCCTGATTACAACACCAGCTTGGTAAGAAATCGTCGTGACGAATTAGGAATCCTGCAAGAGCAATTTCTCCAAATGCTTCAGCGTCTAAAACAGTCGGAACAAAAGGAACAACATGCTCGTAAAGCCCTCATCCAGGCCGAAAAGATGACCTCCATCGGGACTTTAGCTTCTGGGATCGCTCACGAAATCAACAATCCTCTTTCGGGACTCATGCAGAGTGTGGGCCGGATCAAAGCCGACCCGGAGAATGTCTCCCAAACCAAAAAATATATCTCCCTCATCTACAACTCTCTCCTGCATATCAAACAGGTGGTGCACGATCTTTTAGACTTTTCCAAGCAGCGGGAATTAAGCGTCAAGCCCATTAACGTCAACGAAGTCCTCCTGGATGCTGTCAATATGCTCAAATACCAGCTCGACAAAGCCCGCATCAAAGTGAAGACGCACCTATCACCAGATTTGAGGGACATTCTGGGAGATGTCTTTTACCTCAAGCAAGTTTTCGTAAACCTTATACTCAATGCCATAGATGCCATGTCGGAAGGGGGTACGTTAACCCTTTATTCCCATGACGAAGGGGATCACACAAACATCGAGATCGTGGACACAGGGGGAGGGATTAAGCCAAAGGATCTGGCAAAAGTCTTCGATCCCTTCTTTACTACCAAAGGTGAAGGTAAAGGAACTGGATTGGGTCTCTCCATCTGTTATTCCATTATCCAGGAACACCATGGAGATATAACTATTACCAGTGAAGTGAATGCTGGCACAAAAGTTGCCATTACTTTACCGCACGCATAATGCGTAAATAATCCATGAAAATACTTGTCGTAGATGATGAAAAACTATTCCGGGTCTCCCTGTGCGATGATCTGAGCGAGGCGGGCTTTCAGACGTACGGTGTAGGGAGCGCCGAGGAAGCCCAAGAAGAACTGAACCGGAATTCCTACGATACCGTTCTTACGGATTTGCGTCTTCCCCAACAGGACGGTGTAGCTCTCCTGAGTTGGATTCGGGAAAACCACCCCAATATCACTGTAATTGTAATGACCGCCTACGCTACCGTCCAGACAGCGGTAAAAGCCATCAAAGCCGGCGCCTACGATTATATATCTAAACCCTTCAGTTCAGAGGAACTCTTTCTCACGCTCCGGCGCATCGAGCAATATCAACGGGTCTTGCAAGAGAATATAAAATTAAAACGCCAGCTAAAAGACCAATACCGATTCGATAACCTCATTGGCAAGAGCAAGGCCATGGAAGACATCTTCCGCCTAATCGACGTGGTGGCCGGCTCCGATAGTTCCGTTCTGATCTCCGGTGAAACGGGAACCGGCAAGGAGATGATCGCCAATGCCATCCATTACCACAGCCCCCGGGCCAAGGGACCTTACATAAAAGTGAGTTGCGCAGTCATTGCTAAAGATTTGTTAGAAAGCGAGCTCTTTGGCCATGTAAAAGGCGCCTTCACCGGGGCCATTAGGGAAAAGAAAGGACGCTTTGAGGCCGCAACCGGTGGGACTATCCTATTAGACGATGTGGATGACATTCCTCTCGATCTTCAGGTGAAACTTCTGCGTGTCTTGGAGGAACATCGCATCGAGAAAGTGGGAGGATCACAGCAGATCGACGTAGACATTCGGGTCATCGCCGCTACGAAAGTGAACCTGCGCCAGTTAGCGGAAGAGGAGAAATTCCGCCAGGATCTATACTACCGTTTAAACGTTGTTCCCATCCACATTCCTCCTTTGCGGGATCGCCCGGAAGATATACCGCTCCTCATCCGTCATTTTGTAAACATCTTCGCTCCGGACAAACCGTTGGAGTTCACCCCCGGCGCTATGAGTCTTCTAATGGATTACCCCTGGCCTGGTAATGTGCGCGAACTAAAAAACATGATGGAACGCTTGGCTTTAATCTCTGAAACAGAGGTAATCACCGAATCACAGCTCCCCGAGGAAGTCCTAATCCCCCAAGTGCAAACCTATGAATCGGGTAACAATCTATCCCTGGAGAATACATTAGAGACGATGGAGATTAATATCCTAAAAGCTACCCTCTCCCGGACAGACGGCAACCAGACAAAAACCGCCGAGTTGCTGAAAATCCCTCTTTCTACCCTGCGCAGTAAACTAAAAAAATACCACCTGATTTAACTCTTCTCTCCCTACACTTCAAACCCTCTCGAACTTAGCGAAACTTCGTTACCTAAACGAAATTTCGCCACCCTAAAGACCTAAATCCCAAACTTCAAGGACAGCCTTCCCCTTAATTCCGTTTATTATCAGCCATAAAAACCGTGGCATAGGATTTGCGTCGTATTCCAGCACGTAACATAAACGGAGGTAATAAATGGAAAAAGATGCTATAAGTGACCACTGGTTTCGAAGAGGATTAGTCCTCCTCGTGACCTGTGGAACAATCCTCTGGGCCCAGACCTATGTAGGTCCCGAACGATGTTTACAGTGCCACAATAATGCTAGCCTGGGGGATATGACAGGTTGGCGTTCCTCCATGCACGCTAATGGTTTCACCGTTCCCACCGGGGCGCACTCATTAGAGGACCTATACGGAGTAGTCGCGGATGCTGACCAAAACGGCATTGATGACTTCAAGGATGGCCTGGATCTATCCGCCGTTGAT
>CAZBEL010000133.1:0-4941 GCA_964490885.1 uncultured bacterium | reverse complement strand
CAGGCGATTAATTTTAGGTATATTTTTTATTGGGCTGGTCTACGGTGGTGTGACCGGTAAAATAGCTGGGCGCGTTATTTCCGAGGAAACTGGTGAACCACTCGTGGGGGTAAATATTCAAATTGTGGGAACTTATTTAGGTGCAGCCACGGACGTGGATGGCTATTATTCAATTTTGAATATTCCTCCGGGTGTTTATTCCGTAAAGGCCACTATTATTGGATACACTCCTGTTGTTTTAGATGAAGTACGGGTTGAGATTGATCTAACCACTACCCTGGATATTAAAATGACCACGCAAGTGATTAAGGGTGAACAGGTGGAAGTGTTGGCCCCGAAGAAGGTCATCAAATTGGATGTTGCTGCCAGCCAGCGTAGTATTTCTTCCCAGGAGATTGATGAACTCCCAGTAAGCAGTATTTCTGAGGTCATCGGGCTTCAGGCGGGTATCTCCGGTTTTTCCATCCGGGGTGGGGGTGAGGACCAGACCTTATATATTGTAGATGGTATCGTCATGAATGACGAGCGTACCAATAGACCTAACACGGGTATTCCCCTCAGTGCCGTTCAAGATATTTCCGTTCAAACAGGGGGATTCTCCGCTGAATATAATAATGTACGGTCTGGTGTGGTGAATGTCGTGACTAAGGAGGGCGATCCTAACCATTTTGGCGGCACCATATCCATCCGCTATAGTCCTAGTACCCAGAAGCATTTTGGAATTTCACCCTATGATAAGAATTCTTACTGGTTCAGACCGTATTTTGACGAAGAAGTTATGTGGACTGGTACCAATAACGGGGCGTGGGATAAATATACGCAAAGACAATACCCCACGTTTGAAGGCTGGAATCGAATTTCGGAAATGACTCTCGCTGATGACGATCCAACCAATGATTTAACACCTTCCGGAGCCTTAAAACTATTCACCTGGGAACACAGGAAGAATGGGGCTATCGCTGATCCGGACTATACCATAGATGCTGGGTTTGGAGGACCTGTCCCTGGAGTTAGCAAAATGTTGGGGAATATGCGTTTTTATGCTTCCATGCGTCAAGAGCAAGACATGTATTTATTTGCGGTCTCCCGTCCGGGACTGACCCAAAATACCGGTCTGATTAAAGTAACCTCTGACCTCAGCCAGTCCATGAAATTATCAGTGACTTATTTGAGTGGGATTATTAAAGCCACGACCTTATCCAGGGGAGGTGGTACCGCCTATATGAATGATATTTGGGATCTGGCTTCCCAGGTGAATATCCGCGGTTTCACCATGCCCTGGCGCTTGTTCACTAACGATTATTGGAGCCCCACGACTATCGAGAACACTACCTTAAGCGCCAAATTGACCAACCAAGTAAGTGAACGGACGTTCTACGAAGTTTTAGTGAAAAAGGACCGTAAGACCTACTATACATGGCACGGGGCTAAGCGGGATACAACCAAGAGATATGAGATTTTTGATGGTTGGTGGGCCGATGAAGCCCCGTATGGATTTCAGGGAACCCCTCAATTTAGCGTTGAAGGAAGGCTGGCGTTTGGAGGTGCCGTAAGCACATCACGGGATACCAGTGAGATTGAGAGGTTTACCATCCGAGCAGATTTAACCAGCCAGTTGAATCCCACGAACGAGGTGAAAACAGGATTTGAGTTTATTTCCAATGACCTCCGTTTAGAATTCGGATCCCGGAATGAGTTCCTACCCGAAGGAAACTACTGGACTTCGGTGAGACAAAAACCGTATCGTTTGGCCGTGTATGCTCAAGATAAGCTGGAGTTCGAAGGGTTCATCGCCATGGTGGGGCTCAATTTAGATTACGTGAACCCCAATGGTGAGTGGTACGTGGTGGATGTTTATGACGATGCTTTCTTCTCCTCCTCTTATGACCCGGCGAAAGAAGACGAATTCCCCACTAAAAAGGTCGACCCCCAGATCACCCTTAGTCCCCGCCTGGCCATTTCCCATCCCATTACGGAAGTGTCCAAACTTTATTTCAATTATGGGCATTACCGGCAAATTCCCATTGCTGAAAGTCTCTATCGTATCCGTCGGGGAAATGCCAATGAAGTGATTAATATGGGAGATCCCAATCTTCCCCTCG
This sequence comes from uncultured bacterium, assembly GCA_964490885.1. Classification (GTDB taxonomy): domain Bacteria; phylum Fidelibacterota; class Marinisomatia; order Marinisomatales; family TCS56; genus CAZBEL01. The sequence continues at coordinate 2,839 of CAZBEL010000133.1, read as the reverse complement.
CCAAAACCATATCCTATGAGTTGGGCTATGACCATGCTTTGCGCGACCAGTACCTAATCCATTTGGCCGCATATTATAAAGATGTATCCGATCAACAGGATAATACACGTTATATTAGTGCGAACAGTAAAGTTATTTATAGTCAGTTAACAGCTAATAGTTACGAAGATATCCGCGGATTCGAAGTGGAACTTACTAAGATGAGTGGACGCTGGGTTTCGGGGAATATTAATTATGAGTATCGAGTAAATACGTCGGGTTATTTTGGCGTAGGAAGGTATTACGAAAATCCGTCTGAACAGCGCCAGTACGAAAATAAAAATCGTTACCAATCCAAACCTCGACCCGTCCCGCGGGTTAAATCTACCATTGACTTTCACACGCCTTTGCGATTTGGGCCTAGGATTGCAAAACAATATCTTTTAGGCGGCTGGCACCTGAACTTAGTGAGTACCTGGCGGAAAGGGACTTGGTTTACCTACAATCCTAATTCTATCCCTGGAATTAGCTACAATGTCCGCTGGAAAGATCGGTATACCTTCGACGTGAAAATATCCAAGACCTTCCGGTTTGGTAAGACCAGAATCAAGTTCTACACTGATATATATAATGTCTTTAACTTAAAGACCTTTTCTTCTGGTTATCCGTACGGTGGCTCACGGTACGGGTTTACAGATAGTTTTGACTGGAACGACTATATGCAATCCCTTCATCTACCGGCTAAGATTGGTGATAAGCTCGGTTATCATAATTTCCCTGGTAGTGATCAACCCGGTGACTACCGCAAAGCGGGCATAGAGTTTGTGCCCATGGAATGGGTGTCGAATGTAGCCAATGTAAACAACCCCAGCGAGCGTCCCATTTACTATGACGCCGCCACCGATACCTACCAGCAATGGGATTCAGATACTGGATGGCACCTGGTAGATCCCGATTTTTATGATCAAGTCATTAAAGATAAAGCTTATATTGACATGCCCAATCAGTCCTTTTACACGTTCCTGGCCCCCCGAGATATTTACATGGGCCTGAACATTTCTTACGAGTTCTAATCAGATGGTTCCTACGAAACAGATAACTCACTGCCACAATGTTATAATAAAGTATGCATCGCGAGTTATGTTAATCTTAATGATGTTGGGCTTAAGTCAGGTTATAGGGGAAGAAACCAAGTGGATTGCCGTGGGAGATTTGCACAACTGGTATTCCGAAGCGGGTTGCGAGATCGAAGTGGGTCGTACAGGGCAGGTACGCGATCAACAAGATGGACTCCGTTGGCCCGCGTTTTACCCTGTACAGGACAATCAGGCAGCTAAGGCGCTCTGGATCGGGGCCACCAATTTTTATGATCCCATTGCCGATAAAACCTTCGACAGTAAAGTGGTCCATGTAGGTCCCCGATTTATCGATACGCAGAACGAGACCATGCCGGTCGAGTTTACCATGTACGGACGGTATGAGCATCCCAATGTTTATGTGGATGGAGACCCGGCTACGGACCTACAATACATGGACGATGTGGACGTAGTGGATGAAACCCTTCCCGCTGACCGAGTTTTGGTGAACGTGGTGCAGACTTCCATGGGGATTCTAATGACCCGGAAGATTTATGCTTTCACTAATAAAGAACATTCAAACTATCATGTATTCGAATACACCTTTGTGAACAACGGTTGCTACGACGCGGAATGTAGTGAGCGTTATGAACAGACGTTAGAAGGGGTATATTTCTTTCTTCAATATCGGTATTCCATCAGCCGTGAGGGAGCCGTTTACGACGGGAATTGGTTACCCCAGAGTGCTGCCTGGGGGCATAACACGATGAACGATGTCATTGGTGAAAATCCCAATAATCCAGCCCCGAATGATCGCTACTATGATGATGGTGAGATCATGCGGGCCCTATTCTCCTGGCACGGTTACCATTCGCAAGCCAATTTTGACAATATTGGGGCTCCCAACGTAAAAGGGGATGGGCACTTAGGTGCTTCTCAGTTTGTGGGAGTGGTCACTATCCATGCTGACAAGTCTGCCACAGATAAATCTGACGATATTTATCAACCTTCCACGTCGTGGTACGTGGGCTCGGATTATCCCATTACCGATGCCGGGAGTGACCAATACAATGCCACGCGCATGGGCACTGAGTATGCCGCCATGTCTGCCGGGCACCCACCCCTTTCCCATGCTGAAGAAGTGGGGGATGGTTATGCTAATCTATGGGCCGAACCTGGTCACCAAAATCCGGGGGGTTACTCTCAGGGACAGGGTTTCGGTCCCTATACCTTAGCCCCGGGTGATAGTATTCGCATTGTCTTAGCTGAAGCAGCGGGGGGAATTAGTCGCCAGAAATGCTATGAAGTGGGAGCCAACTGGATGAATGAAGTCAATCTCGATCCCCCGGCAATGACCCCCACTTTGGAATGGATGGAAGAGCATTATCTCAAATCGGATATCAGCGATGTTAACCGTTACAAAAACCTATGGGTATTCACTGGGTTGGATAGCCTTATCCAGACTTTTAAACGTGCCAGGGATAACTATTTGAGCGGCTTTACCATGGCGGCCCAACCACCTTTAGCCCCAGCCCTTTTTGAAGTGAACTCAGGGGGGGATCGCATCGCTCTTACCTGGACCAGCGAAGCAGAAACGGTTCCCGGTTTTTCCGGCTATCATATTACACGTCTCAAATTCCGGCCCGATACGACTGTATTTATGTACTCGTTAGACGAAGGCAAAATTATTGCTGTAGATAACACCGTGGCGAAAATCTGGGATTTACCTCCAGGAACCACTACTCTGGAAGATATGACCGCTAATCGGGGTTTTGATTATTACT
>CAZBEL010000132.1:0-4954 GCA_964490885.1 uncultured bacterium | reverse complement strand
CATGGCCGAATAAACGATCCACATAGTCATCGCCTACCCACTGAAACTCGCGGGGGTAAAGTTGATGAACAAGGGTCAGAATCGTTGTCGCCGTAGCGATCGGGTCGAAAGTATTGCGGTCCGTTATTTCCATAATCACACCACCGATGCGTTGCTGGGAATACTGTGGAACCGTGTTAAGTAAAGACGAATTTCCAGGGGTATATCGTACAGCTCGAAACGCCACACCACGGAGCCGTTCTCCTTGAAGGTGTTTTAAGAGTTGGTTACTGGAAATCCACGGAGCACCAACCATCATATACGGAGCCTTCATACCGAAACCAACATTCAGGTTGGCCCCACGCACCAAATTCATTCCGCAGTAGGCCAGTAAATGATCTAAGTCAGGCGTGTCGGGCCGCGGAGGGATCCAAGTCAGACCGGTTTCGTCGTACCACATGGAACGTTTCCAGTTTGCGAGAGGGACGATAGTAAGATCCACCCGGGCAAGTTCTTTAGCCCATCCCATTTCATTGACCATTAAAACGTATTCTCCAATGGTAAATCCATGACGGATAGGGACCAAATGATACCCTTCAAACGATTGATAACTGGACCGGACGACCGGTCCTTCCACACGATCACCCCGCAGGGGGTTGGGGCGATCTAAAACCATCATGGGAATATTCCATGCTGCGGCTGCTTCGATTAATTTTGTGATGGTAGTGATATATGTTGAATAACGAACGCCTGTATCCTGAATATCCACTAAGATCAAATCCAACCCATCCAGAGCCCAGTCGGGGGGTGTGATGTAATGACTGCCCCGGCCAAGTTCCATAATCCGTGCGCCAGTTACGGGATCGAATCCCTCCTTACCAATGATTTTTAACTTATCGCTAGCATTACCCGCTAACCCAAATTCAGGAGTAAAAATTATTTTTACCGTAATCCTCTCCTGGGCATGTAACAGCTCTAAAAGATGGCGTCGTTTACGGTCAACAGCTGTTTGATTACACAGGACACCTATGGTCTTATCTTGCAACGGTTTAAAATCCAATTGTTCCAGAACGTCCAATCCTGTAAACACCTTATGAATGAAGGACAGGTCTGGGATTTCTAAAACTTTGCTATAACGAAAGGTTTGGGCTTGAGGCGTCGAAGTAACCATTAAAAGGATGAGTAAACTGATTAATAGTCGTACCGGTCTACACATGAGTACCCCGCAGCAATCGTTCGGTAAATGCCGTAAGAAGTACATTGGTTAAGACACTCAGGCCAATGAACCAGGTCCAAGGGATGCCCTGTTGTTTCAAAATGAAAACAATGACCATACTACTCACCAGTCCAACTCCTAAACTGAGGGAGTGAAATTGGTAGCGACTGCGACTAAGTAAAAACAATCCTAACAATCCTCCATAAGTAAAAGAAGCGATTTGGTATCCCAATTCGATGATGGCCGTATCCCCTTCATCAAAGAGAAGGGCAATACCGATTAAAACGAATGCCCAGATCAAACTCACCATTCGTGACATCCTAAGGGTAGACTGTTTAAACCAATCGGTGATCGTAGAGGAGGCCAGGGAATTAATGGAAGAGCTGAGCGTGGACATAGCCGCTGAAAGGACGCCTGCCAACAGAATTCCTTTTAGTCCCACAGGGAGATAATTCACGATAAATGTGGATAACTCCCGGTCTTTCGGTAAGGACATTCCTTGAAGAAAGGAGTAAATGAGCGAGCCGGCAAGTAGAAAGACGGTGAATTGAATAAAAACAAAAAAGCCACTACCCACAATGGCTTTGCGAGCAGCAGACAGGTTCCGGGTCCCCAAGACTCGTTGGACCATCATATAATCGACACCGTGGGAGGCAAAGGACAACAAGATCCCGCCAAAGAGGGCATTTCCTACAAACCAGGGATCATGGCCGATACTCCCTGGGTCTAAACGGAGAACATTAAATTTCCCTTCCTGAAATAAGTTGGTAAATAAATCTATCATTGAAACGTCGCTTTGGACAATGACATATGCAATCGTAAGCAACCCGCCACTCAAATAAAGAATGAATTGAAAACTATCCACCCACACGATGGTGCGAATACCGCCTAAAAGAGTGTAAACGAGAGTTACCAACCCAATAATCAAAACCGAGGATGAAATGGACCACCCGGTAATCACTTGAACAATGACGGCCGTTGCCAGAAAGCGTACCCCGTCGGCCAAAACCCGGGTAACTAAAAACACACCGGAGGCCGTCTTCTGCATTCCCGATCCAAACCGCGTCCCTAACACTTCGTATATGGAGGTGATAGGTGTCTTAAAATAACTTGGTAATAAAAATAGGCTTACCAGGACACGACCGAGGATGAACCCCGCGGCAATCTGTAAGAAAAACCAATCTTTTTGATAGGCCAATCCAGGTACACTAATAAACGTCAAGACGGAGGTTTCCGTGGCTACTACAGAAAACATGGCCACAATCCAGGGCAAATTGCGACCACCGAGAAAATAGTCACTCGTCGTCTTGTTTCGTCTTCCCTGCCAGATACCATAGAGCGCAGTTCCCAGGAGAAAAACTACGACAATGGCACTATCTATCGGATTAATGACAACCTCCTTTAACTCAATTCCAATCCAACAACCTTCGAGTCAATTTACAGTTAATCCCGCGTGGGAATAAATGGTTTTAAGAAGATAGAATACAGACGGGCTTGGTAATTCTAATGCGGGAGTTTAATCTTACTAATTGAGTCAGCAGTCTTCCCTATATTTACTTTGAGTTATATCCTTGCCCATATCCATTGACCTCAATTGGTGGTAGGTTTCCCAGTCGTCGATATCCCATTGAGCCTCCGGTATAGATAACGTGGTCAATTCATCCGAATTTTTCTCAAAAAGTATTTTAGCCCCTTGATCTCCCTTTAATAGGGTTAGTTCTGAAAACCAGGCTCGAGTAAAGATAACCGGGATTCCCACGGTACCGGCGTATTCTGCGGCCACTATCGTTTTGTCCGATTGCTCAAAGAGCATCAGCATTTTCCTGAGATGGTCTTCCCTAATAAGTGGTTGATCACAAGACATAAACAGCACTCCCTGTGATTCTGGGTACAGTTTTTTCAACCCTCCCACTCCCTCACGTATGGAACTTGCCACCCCTTCCGGCCAACGGTTATTGATCACAACCTTCACATCTACTGGTATAACCGGCTTCAAGCGTTCATTCTCTGCTCCTAATACCACTATGACGGGTTCGCAGGGTAAAGCCAGTGCAATGTCTACAACGTTTTCTATGAGGGTACTTTGTTTCCAAGGAAGTAGTTGTTTAGGTTCTCCCAGTCGCTGAGAACTTCCTGCAGCTAATATGACAATCCCAATTTTACCTTTCATCGTGGCGTGAAGAATTTTACCGAGAAATTCAGTTTCCCTGTTTTAATACACCTAGAATCTCGGCAACAATGGATAGGGCGATCTCCTGGGGGCTTTCAGCTTGCAGATCAAGTCCAACGGGAGCGTGGAGGCGAGACCGATCTTCTGATGTGATCGTTCCTCGGGTGGCTGCTAAATCGCTCAATAACTTATCTGTTCTCTTTCGGGATCCTAACAATCCAATATAGGGGATCGACGTGGTAAAGAAGAGACTCAGTAATTGCAGATCGATTTGGTAATTGTGTGTAAGGATGACGACCCCATTTAGGTAATCAAACTCAATATGTTTGGGTAACTCCTCAAAAGGGGCAACAACAAACTTGTGGACTCCTTGAAAAACATCCTCTTCCTTCACAGCAGGTCGATGATCCGCTAAAAAGACCCGCCACCCCATTTCAGCCATTAATCGCACCAGAGGCCGTGCATCTTCAACAGCCCCACAAACCAAGATTTGAACTGGTATGGGTACGTACTCAAACCAGACCGTCACCTTACCTTCGGGAAGTGTATAATCCACTAACCTACTTTTCGAATGGGCAAGGATAGTTTTCATTTCTTCCAAAATCTTCGTTTTCAAATCATGGGGTAACGTATCGCCATCTAAAGCACCATTTTGCGAATAAAATACGTGTTTACCCACCATGGGATTGTTCGAATCAGCTCCGACCACAGTCCCTATTATCCCCTTTTGTAAAGCCTTGCGCCACTTCTGGACATAATTTAAGGGATTGGCGTTATTGTTAGGTTCTAAAGGTTCTATAAAAACCTCCACCCGACCACCACAACCTAAATTCAGCCCCCAGAGCAAATCCTCTTCACTGGTGGTGTCATAACTAACAATACGTGGCTTTTCTTCTTTCAGCACCATATTCACATAGGTCTGAAGATCCCGTTCCATGCAGCCTCCGCTGATAGTTCCAGCTATGGGACGTTCATCGGTAAAAAGCACTTTGGCCCCCATGCCACGATAATGTGAACCCTCTACGCGTATCAGCGTGGCCAACGCCATTTTCAGGTTACACTTTAAACCTTTCGAATACGCGTCAATAAGGGCATCAATCTCGTCCATGGACCATATTCACTGAGTCTAAGGTGACTTGCTCACCAAAAACATTAAGTATCCAAAAAGGCGTGGTAGGCCTCTTTTAGATAAAGGAACATCATTTTCTTTCGATACTTCATGGGCAATAAATCATTCTCCACAGTCTGGCACCGTTTCCGGGCTTGGTGGTACACTTCATCTAACTTTAAGGTCTCTACCGATCCCTCGATGACAACTGGGGCCATAGAAACACCGTTGACTGCAAAACACAGCTTATTCACCTCTATACGCGTGGCTGCTACGGTGAGTGACGTAAAGTCCAGGCTCTTGCGCATACGTAATTTCCGGAACCACCATTTCTCCGGTTTAGGCCCTACAATTATTTGAGTAAGGATATCCCCTTTTTCAAGATGCTGTAAAGGAGCCAAACCATCTGACCGATAAAGATCCTTCAAGTCAATTGTAGCTGTCTTGTCCTGATTAACTAAGACGACTTTAGCATTTAGGG
>CAZBEL010000131.1:0-4959 GCA_964490885.1 uncultured bacterium | reverse complement strand
TGAGGGATCAGAGAGTTAAAACTCTTGAGCCATGATACCTTAGTATAGGAAAAGCCTTACGTACTTTTATCCTTTTACGTATTATGGCTACTACAAGTCCTGAATTCTCAAAGTGCACACATATTCCAGGGAATCAATGTTTTGATCGACACTGGGATAGGGGTCCAGCGCAACTAATGTAATTTGGACATCGAAATAGTCCACGGCATGGGGTTTCAAAGTTGTATTTAACTCAAAGTACAAGGGGGCTTTCCCTGATTGGAAAGCATAGAGTTCAACTTTTCCGTTCCCTTCCCATACGCACTCGGCACCGATGGGACAGCGGGAGTCCTCCAAAACCTCGGTAAACCCCACCGTGAACCCCTTTTCTAGAATAAAGACTTCCTGACCAACAGAAAGCTTAATTACAGTGTCTAACGATCCTTCATTAGGTCCATCTTGGCAGCCATGAAATATTAACAGGATGGACAGAATAACACAAAGAAAGAGTTTTCTATTTCGGTCAGGGTTCATTTCCATCAATAAACCTCGGTAAAAATCTAAATAAAGCGCGGTAGAATGCCTACACCCGATTTACTACAGGAATTTATTACACAAGACTACAATGACTTAGAATTCGCCACCCTTGGGTGCCAATTATTAAACGAGTATTAGCACTTAGACTTACTCTAGATCAAACCCTTTTCCGGGCATTGAGGAAATTAAGCGCTTTTCATTCTCCTTACTATCTCCAGTATGCACAATACCATCAACGTAAGAATTAGTACCAGGAAACCCCAGTTTATGATGATTACCGTTAGGGTTAAGAAACCAAAGGGTTCATCTTTAAGGGTTCTTAATACTATGGGTTCTAACCAGGCGAAGATAGTCATAACGCCTCCCAAAATTACAGTGGCCCCCAACGCAAGGGTTCCCCAGTGATCCTGCCGGCGACTTAACCAAAGTAAAAGTGCTAGGATGACCAGTACTATAAAGGGGGCCGAGAGGGCAGTACCACTCCCCAGGAAAAAATCATGGACGACCTGATCTGGATCCCCTACACCACCCACTTCATAGGGCAGCTTTTTAATAAAAGCAACGATGGTACCGAGGAGTTGTAGCACATAAATCCCAAAGACCGTCCATAAGAATAAATCGCGCTTTGCTTCAAATGGCATGTGTTCCTCCTTTCTTTAGCAATCATGGTAACTTAGCTTAGTGTAAATAATATGTTATGTAATAAGACTTTTCATTATCAAACTTGGAATAAAGCATCTCATAGAAAAGAAAGGCCGGGGTTTCATTAATATTGAGAACTACGGGTTCCACTTTTAATGACCATTCAGTGGACAGGGTTAAATTCTCTTTTATTGCTATGTCTCCCTCGGCAAATCTATCGATTAATAAGTCCTTATAAATAGTATTACTTACTTATAGTTTAGGGATTATCAACTATCTTTCCAAGAGACAATTGTTACGCTAGGTTTCGTTTAAGCTCCGAAAATAATAAAAGTTATTTAGACAATGGATTTTTAGAAAAAAATACAATCACACTAATTCTAAAAGACCATGAATTCACTATTCCTGCTGCAGGTACTATCTATCACATAGTTTCCCGAACAAGTCGTCGCCATCCTAATCCATTCAATCTTTGGTCTCCCCCAAAGCATTACAGAGCTTTAAAGTGGACTGAATAGATAAAACTTTCTGGATCAAGAGAATTCAGTGCTTTACCATCGATTTCAGCATAGGGATACATAAAGTAATTTAAAGGTCCTGCTTCCTGAGGTGGTATAAGGGTAAGTCCCCTGCCTCCTCTCCCAAGGACAATGCGATACTCGTCGACGGCTCCGAAAAAATACTCTTTGTAAGGTGTTGCTTCCGATAGACTCAGCTTATCAACTAACATTATTTTTCGCACGTCAGACGGATCAACCGGAACCCATCCTTTTCCTGGTAAATAAAATTCGGCCCAACAATGATATCCATTAGTGATGTCCTGATCACGGTCCTGGCCGAGCCGCAAACCAAAAACCTCCCTGGCGGGTACCCCAGCAGCTCTCGCTAAAGCCACAAAAACCGAGCTTATATCGGCACATTTCCCACTCCGTTTCGCTAAGGTGATCTCAACTTTACCCAAACCACATCCCGGAATATTAGGATCTCTATATGTATTCTCTACCACCCAATCATAGATCGCTCGTGACCTTCCCAAAATACCACGCTTATTTTTCGTAACGCCTTCGGCTATTTCCTTCACCTCGCCATCGGTTGGTATCCACCAGTTTGGTTTAAGGTACTTCTTCACTTCTATGGGGATCGGCTCGTCAGATTCTTTTAAGTCGCTTACCTTCCTTTCTTTAACGCGCACCTGAAATTCCAACTGTAGCCATCGTTTAGATAAAGGACCTTGCCACTCTGCAAAAAAGTACAATGCCCCGTTCATAGGTTCACGGTATACCGCTGACTTGGTAAAATTCCCATCAATTATTACTTCCTCGATGCTTTGATTTACATCCGAAACGGGATAAGGAAGCCACACTTTGGCCGTTTCGGCCTTTTCAGGAGCATTTAGGTTAATATTTATCGTCACTCTACCTTGTCTTTCTTGCGCTAAGGACAATCCTCCAAACACCAAAAGGAGTCCAAAGAACAAAATCCCTACTTTAGGTTTCATTGACATTTCCCTTTTTAACGATAAGCTGAAAACCTCCTTGAAGAACGTAAATCGGGTCCTCAGAGGTGGGATGGTGAATATTGCGCATTTCATCATGTTATTCCCAAACTTCGATTCTTCAATCTAACACCCTAATCACTCCACGTGGAATAGGTGATTTTCCAGGTCCCATCCGTTTGTCTGTTGAGGATGTCAAACCAGTTTCCCTTCGTTATGGTTGGCTCCCCACCGACGCGGGGAGTCGCAATTGTTCGGTATTCGCCCCGAGCATAGGCCCAATTACCCGTTACAACGATTTCTGCGATTTTAATATTAGCCTCGATGGTAACATCGCGGAGTTCCTTCTCTAACGAAGACTGTATCGCTGCCCAACCCTTCAACGGGGGACCGTTAGGAGGTAGTTGAGTCGCATCAATGGTGTAGCAAGCCTCTAGCGCCGAAAAATCCCCTGCGTTTAAGGCAGCAATATTAGCTGCATAAAGACGTCTGATGGCGGTTTTTTCGTCAACCACACCCATTCTTACCCCCTTCTCGAATGCAGCGCAAGGGTAACTCCGCGTTTAAAATTTTCTTTTTCAAGGACATAGACATGAATCGCCCTGCCATTCACAACGCAAACGGCAAACCCACCCCGTTTCGCCACCTCTTCTGGTTCCTCCAGCCCGTTTAACCAGCGGATGTGGATTTTGGGATCGACCTTACGAATCAACTCCTGAGCCATCTTCAGGAAAGGGTAGGAAAAGGAACAGAATGAAGAACCATAAATCAATAAAACTCGGACCCCACAGGTCGGAACCCCAGTTTGCTAAAGAATTCTCGGGCGGGATACAATTCTGGCCCTTCACCGGGGAAAGTTTTTACACACAGGGCTAAAACGGACCGACCTCCAAACCAAGGTTGCGGCTTTTTCGCCTCCTTAATAAGACAGGTCAATAATCTGGTAGCGATCCCTTAGTGGCAATAGTCGAACCCCGTTAGGCCTACCCCCAGGCTCTCTTTTCCGTCTCCATATCCGCAAGGTACTCCCGTACCTCGACGATCTTACCTTTTTCCACATGGATGATTGTGGCTCCGCTGTTTTCGAAGGCTTCACCCTCACGGTTTTTGTATTTTAGATCCCACTCCACCGCGAGGACATTCGTACCACCCAGCGCAAAGATGTTTTGAACACAGACATTCCTTATAGTAAAATTCAATTCCGGGAACTTTTCCAGGTAAAGTTGAAACAATTTCCGGATAGCTTCCCTTCCTTTCGTTACACCACTCACGGAAAGATCACCAGGTAGAACGTAAACCCCCTCCTCCGCCCACGGGGCCATAAACGCATCCAGATCGTGCCGGCTCAAAGCTTCCAATCCCGAGGGCGCTATTTTCTTGGCAATAATAGCTCCAAGCATACAGGTACCTCCTTTCTCCTAATTCCCCACCACATGGACAACATTTTCATATAATATAAAAAATATGGAACACTACCTCAACTTAGATATTGCGCAAATTGCTGGCACCCCTTGCTTTGTACCTTGGGAATGAGCTCCGTTAACCTCTGGTCTAAAATATTTCCCACAGGAATACGACAGAAGGGGCAAGCATGGATTTGACCCCGTGCGTCCAAGTATAAATAGCGATAACCAGCGCCATAACAGCCAAATTTACGCTGATGATAACCAGGATAAACAATAATGGGATATTCACGGTAACGAGGATTGGTGTTAACCGTCAAGTAAAAGGATTCCAAAATAGCTATTTCTTCATCCGACAAATACACCACCTGCCCCTTATAACGACCCACTGAGCGAAGCTCTAAAATTTGAACAAACCCAACTCCTAGTGTTTTCGCCGTTTCCAAATAACGAAAGAGATTCTCATAAGAGATAAAATCTTTCTCTGGACACAGCGATAAACACACTTGAAGACCTGCCATCCGCGCATGTGCCACAGCCTTTTCCACCCACGCGTAACTTTCAATACTACCTCGAAAGGCATTGTGTTTGTCCGGATCCCAATGATCTAAACTAACGTTTACGCCTGTGAGACCCGCTGCTTTCAACTGGCGGGCTCTTTCTAAGGTTAATGCATACCCGGAGGTGAGGAGACGGAATTCCGTATCCGGAGCCGCGGAGGATAACAACGCCAATAAGTCATCAAAACGATTCAAGGGTTCTCCACCGCTTAGTTGTACTTGACTAACACCATAAACCTGAAACCACCGGAGCGCCTTTTGTAATTCGTTAAGACTCAAATACTCCGGTTTATTTAAATCTTCCCACTCGTAACAATGCACACACGAGAGCGGACATTTTGTT
>CAZBEL010000130.1:0-4964 GCA_964490885.1 uncultured bacterium | reverse complement strand
CCGGCCTCCCTTTCTCATACCCAAAACGATGGACCTCCATCATTTAGGTGCAGTCATTACTAAATCAATTACTCTCCATCCTCGGGAGGGGAATCCACCCCCCCGAGCTGTAGAAACGCCCTCAGGAATGCTCAACTCTATTGGACTGGCAAACGTGGGTGTGGATCACTTCGTACAGAAAATGTTACCCCAGTACGAAACATTCCCCTGCCCAGTTATCGTGAATATTGCAGGTTCCACTCAGGAGGAATACGAACAGGTGTTGAAACGTATAGAGTCGGTTTCTTCGTCTATCGTGGGTTACGAAGTGAATATTTCCTGCCCCAACGTAAAGGCAGGGGGAATGGAATTTGGTGTGCAGGCGGAGTTAACGGCTCAACTAACGGCACGGTTACGTGCTCTCACGGACCGTTTATTAATCATCAAACTCAGTCCTAATGTCACCGACATTACTTTCATCGGTAAAGCTGCTGAAGAGAACGGGGCAGATGCCCTTTCCGCCATTAACACTGTTGTAGGAATGGCTATTGACCCAAATACAAAAGAGAGTCAAATTTATACTACTTATGGGGGTCTCTCCGGACCAGCGATTAAACCTATTGGTATTGCCTGTGTTCATAAACTTGCCCAGGCTGTGGATATCCCCATCATTGGTGTAGGGGGCATTTGCACCGTCCGGGACGCTGTGGAGTACCTCTTAGCAGGAGCCTCGGCGATCCAGGTAGGCACGGCTCATTTCCGAGACCCGGGGATCAGTGTAGAATTAGTAGAAAACTTGGAACAGTATTGCAAAGACCAGAACTTAGCTCACCTTCAAGATCTCATCGGGAAAGTAAAAACCTTTTTATGAAAAAGATCTTTTACCAAATACTTATTCTCGGGTTAGTTGTTGGTTTGTTGTGGAGTTGTTCTACGGCACCTCGCTATGGGCCGGGGACGTCCAAGCGATCAACCATCACAAAGCAGGGTAAAAAGAGGTATCCCAAAGTTCAGTACGGGATCAGTTCTTACTATGGTGAAGATTTCCACGGTAAAACCACGGCCAATGGGGAGGTCTTTGACATGTACGGGCTAACGGCGGCTCATAAGACACTGCCCCTCAACACCATCATCCGGGTAACCAATCTGGAAAACAATAAATCACTAATCTTGCGTATTAACGACCGGGGGCCCTACGTGAAAGGGCGTATCCTGGATTGCTCGTATGGGGCCGCCTTGAAACTCGGGTTTTTAGGACAAGGAACCGCCCGGGTAAAGATAGAAGTCATTGAATTAGGTGATAATGAATACATGAAACGGAAATCATGAGGTCTTATGGCACGCTATTATTTGACAGTAAATCCACACGGGGGTGTTAAGCAGGGATTGGGAATCCTGGAGAAAGTAAAGCCTCTATTTAACGAGGCAGGGGCGGAACTGACTATTTTAGAAACGGAATACGCCGGCCATGCCACGGTATTGGCCCGTACCTTACCTTTCGAAGGCTACGACGGTTTCTGCGCCATTGGGGGAGACGGGACGCTTCACGAAGTTATTAACGGAATGCTCAAGCGGGAAGATGGTAAAAAGATTCCTATTGGCTTAATTACCGGCGGGACTGGGAATTCTTTCATGCACGACATGGATTGCCTAGACCCCATGGTAGCCACTAAACGCATTTTAACCGGCCGAACGCGCACCATTGACATTGCTGAAGTGGATGCCAATGGTGAGACTATTTATGGCTGTAACATTGTGGGCTGGGGAATGGTCACGGATGTGAATTTCATTGCCGAACGGTTGCGCTGGCTCGGTGGGCAACGCTACAATATCGCTTCCATTATCGAAGTGTTACGTCATCGGCAACGGGTGGCAAAAGTCGTTATCGATGGAAGGGCCATCGTCGCTGATTTTGGCTTTATCCTGGCGTGCAATACGGTGCATACTGGGCGGGGTATGAAAATGGCACCCTTAGCTCAGTTGGATGACGGGCTATTGGATTTGATCATTATCCGCAAAGGGGGCCGCATACGCCTGCTGACCTTATTCACAAAGTTATTCAAAGGGACTCACATCGGGGATCCCGTGGTGGAATACCGTCAGGTAAAGGAATTCTCCATCATTCCTCAGGATCGTAATACCTTAAATATCGATGGTGAGATATTGGGGAGTACACCAATCCATGTGAAAGTGCTCCAACGGGCCATCGAGGTGTTAGTTTAAGTTAGAAAGGGGTCACAAAAAAACTTAAAAGGGAGGGGGAAACCCAGTTTAGGGTTTATTTTATTCTGGCCTTCGCACCCAGGAACGCCGTTCGGTAAACGTCTTTAGCCGCAGGTCAGCCCATTCATTAATAATTTCTTTTAACTGGGCTACTTTATCTGGTTGCTCTTTAAACGCGTCTTCCACCATTTTAATTAAGTTCTCTCGGGTACTCTGCACTTCCCCGTAACTCACGAATTTTTCCTGTTTCCAGGTTTGTTTTTTCTTTTGGATTTGTTGCTTTTGTTGTTTGGCTGTGTGAAAGTGCTTCCGGCGTGAATGGACAAAGGCCCAGATAATGATTAAAACGACGACGGCTCCAATGACTCCATTTAACAACATTATTACCTCCCTATTGAAAAACTGGAATCCCCAAGATTGTAACCCAATAAAAGGATACCATGATGATGGTTACAACGATAGCCACTGGCCAGGCTATGGTAGCGGTTCTTATGAAATCTTTGGCTTCCAATTCTCCGCTGGAGTACACGATAGAACTGGCCGGCGTCCCAATGACCAGCCAGAATGCCATGGATGTAGAAATTGCCAGGGCAACCCCTACTAACATCGGGTTGGTGCCGGAAGATTGTGCCATATCCAGCACCACGGGACCGATAACTGCTACCGTCGCTCCGGCGCTCATGAGATTCGTAAGGCTTGCCCCAATTATCGCCACTAAGATGGTTAGGGCGATCCCGCTATTCATTCCTAAAGGTTGGACTAAATTCATGATGCTATCAGCCAGCCAACCGGCAGCTCCTGATTCTTTAAAAACAGCACCCAGGCTAATCGCCCCAGCATAGAGAATAATCACTCCCCAACTCACGTTGGTTTCGTAATCCTTCCACGAGGTGAGCCCTAATAACATGTACAAGACCGCGCCGGTAATGGCCACCCCTCCCAATCCCAAGGAAAAACCTAAGATATTGCGAGTCAGGGATTTGTCCGTAATCCATAGAAAGACCACTAAAAACATGATTCCTGCCACCAGCCACTGCTTTCGGGTCATTTTACCGTGTTTTTCTAGGTCTTTGCGAAGAATGGAAACAGCCTCAGACAAATCGTCGGTTTCCGGTTTGAAAAGCAAAGGAAGGACCACGGCCATAATGACAGCCATGACAATGGTGTAGAAAACGCCCATGGAAATCCATTTCATGAAAGAGATTTCGATGCCAATATTGGAAAGAAAACCGATCATAATAGCGTTTCGGGCACCGCCGGTAGGGCTCATGGGCCCGCCGATCATACATCCTACTGCTATAGTCACCATTAACAATTTTCCCAATCTCGGGGCAGGAATAGTGCGGTTAGTTAGAGTATAGAGTGCGATGGCAATGGGCAGGTACATGGAAGCGATTGCATGTTCTCCCACGAAAGCAGTAGGGATGGCCGTACCGATGAGAATTCCCAACACGATCATCCGCGTGCGCGTTCCGGCTAAGTTAACCACCAACATTCCCACGCGCTTATCTAACCCGTATTTCACCAAAGTGGCGCCAATGGCTAGAGATCCGGCGATGAACCATACGGCATCATGGGCATAGGTACGGACAATTTCCGTAGGTGGGGTGATCCCAAAAAACAATTGCACCAGACCGATCACCAGCGCTACAGCCGGCATGGGGATGGCTTCCGTGGCGAAAAAGATAACACAGGTGGCTAATAAGGCAATGATGATCTGAATGTTCTTGGCCTTAGTGGCAAGTTCGGCAGGGGAGAGATCAGGGAAAAGGGATTCGGCTTTTTGTACCATGGAAGCCAAAGGCGGCATGGCAAACCCGATAAGGATAAAAACAACGATGCCTATGATGAGCCAGCGGAAATTGGTGGTCTTGGCAAAACCGCCTTCAGTTTGGTGATTAAGGCTGCTATCCGGCATAGAAGCTATGAAGAAACTGTCTCTGAACGCCCCATGGTGGCAAGGTTTTTCTCCTTACTAAAAGGTAATCTAAATGGTGTCCACTATCAGTTCTAATAATAAAAACAGGGCGTTAAACAGATTTGTCCAGGATCTAGCCTATCTTGATTTTAAAAAGTCATTTAGAAAAGCCTTTAAAGAGGATAACGGAAACAACCCCTAAGTAACGCTCTTATCGTTCGTCAATTATGTATAAATTCTCAGGAGATCAACATTTTGTTCCGAAAACCAAAGAATAGGCACCTTTTGAACGAAGTAATCCAGTGGTTATTAACAGGCCCACCTTGGGTGGCATATGCAACCCGTAGGGATTTGTTAGGCCAGCCCGACGATGCTCCCGAAGTGCTTGATGTTCACCAGGCGATGGTTCAGCATGTCCAGGTTAAAACATTAGTGAGAGAACTGGCTTCTTGGCCCGGTCCTATTTTAAAGACGCATAGATCAGCCGGGCATCTACTACACAAATTAGTTTTCTTAGCCGATCTGGGCCTTCGGGTCGGTGATCCGGGGGTGGAGTCCATCGTACGACGGGTTTTAGTCCATCGATCACCAGAGGGACCCTATCAGATTAAGGTAAACCTCAATCGTCGCTACGGGGGTAAAGGGGTGGATCAATTTGTCTGGATGTTGTGTGATGCTCCCCTGGTATTGTATAGTTTAGTGAAATTTGGTTATCGGGATTTACCCGAAGTACAGGAAGCAATTCATTATCTGATCAACCTGATCCGTGACAACGGTTGGCCCTGTGCCGTTACGGGTGAGTTACGAAAATTCCGGGGGCCGGGCCGTAAAAGCGATCCCTGTC
>CAZBEL010000129.1:0-4967 GCA_964490885.1 uncultured bacterium | reverse complement strand
AATGTGAGGGACTGGTATTGGTGGCCGGTTTTAGATAGAACTGGTTTAGGTAAAAACCTCTTTATGTTTTTGCCTGCCTCGGCGCCCATGATTTTTAATCCTTGGATGAACGTCGTTTCATTGGTTTTGCGGTCACGATAGCCGGACCAGCTCTCTATAACCGCTGAAAACAGGAATAATCCCATGGTGGTTCGAAAGCCATTCCGTACAGAATACTCCATAACGGTGGCGTCGATACGGACTAATTGCAACTCCAGCAGGGAAACGATGCGCGGGTATTTCACCCCTTCCTGGTAGAATAAGGCTTTGGGGTCCAGCATGTTGCGGTTAAATGCCGCCCGATCGTACCAGAGGGTATCCCCGTCTGTGGTAATGGCCATGCCCCCACGTTCTTCGATCTTGGTCAACCGATCCTGAAAAGAACGGCTCATATACAGCAATTTTCCAAAGCTATTATAGATGAAATAGACGCTCTTTAGCGATTTCGCCTGTGACGTATGATTATCGAAGTCCGCAAAGTAAACTGAATCGGTCGCGAGGGAGTCAATGAGACCAATAGAAGTTGTACCGTCGGTGTAGACGATAACCTCCTGCACAACCCCAAAGGAAGTGGAAGTGGTGAGACCAATAAGACAAAGCAGCTTAAATAGGGACTTCATTAGGGTATAATAATGATGATTCCATGAATTAAATTCAACTCTTCTATGAACCGAATTCGCCTACTGTTCATTATCCTGTTCATAAGCGGGGAAGTCCTGGCCTTACCGAAGATCGGCATTCAGCTTGGGTTGGGGTATTACCAACCAGATCTTGTAGGTTTTGAGTCGAACGGTCTCTTTCCTAAAACTTCCTTTTTCACCAAGAACGCCCTTTTTGGTTACGGATTTACCTATCAATTCTATGCCAATACGCGGGTGGGTTTCACCCATATCTTTTCACGGCAGTCAGGAAAGCTAACCAACGCCCCGTTTGTGCGTTATCTTCACTACCGTTATCTTGCCATTCAATCCTATTATCAGCCGCGCAAGCGTTTGGAGTTGAATTTCACACTGGCCCCCATGTGGAATAAGGGTTCTATTACTTTAGATACTAAAACCAACTACGCCGAGTGGGATACCCTTTTACAGAGTTACGGGAATAATTCTATCTCCGTGCCCCATACCGCTAAGATGACCACCCATTGGCTTGGCTTTGCCAGTTTTATTGGCTTACGATACTATATTTTACCCTGGCTGGCCGTAGATGGAAAAGCAGGGTTTATGAACAATTTTTACGATGCTAAAAAATGGAAATTTCAGGGGAAACGTGTGCAGGGTCCCGAGCTGAAAATTAAAAAACTACCCTTATTTACCGTTCGTTTGGTGGTGGGATGGTGAGGGGTCTAATATTCTTCGTAGCCACGGTGGTGTTTGTTACCTGGCTTCCGGCCCAGGATCCAGAAGTGCCTCAATCTCCCTGCGATTCCCCATTAATTGAGAAAGTGACTATAGGTGGGTTAGAAGCCTTGCGATTTCGTGACCTACCATTCTTTTTACGGGATGTTTATCTTTGCCGTCGGACACCCACAGGCAAGGCGACTTTAAGTAACTTAGAACAACAATGGCGCACCCAGTCGTATGAATCAGCCCGCATGATGAAAGGCTTTTCTTCGACGTTAGCATACTGCACTACCGTCATTCTTCTAGTCTTTTACACCAGCCGATTATTTTCTGGTTAACCCAAATTTGAACATGAAAACAAACTCACAGATTCATCAACACTGGAAAGGAAAACGATGCGACGCTTTCAAGTAATTATCTTACCGTTCATCCTCATCTTAGCCGGTTGCACTACCACTCCACAGCAGGATAAACCTTCTGTAGAACAGGTCCAGGCCACCCCACCAGCTAACCCACTGATTGTCCCTTTTAATGAGCCCATCGATTTTGCTGCTTTAAAAACAGAGCATATTGCCCCTGCTACCGACTATGCCATAGCAACGGGTGAAAAAATGTTAGCTGAAATTCTTTCGGTTCCCGATGATAAGCGGAATTTTGAGAACACTATTCTAGCAAGGGATGACTTGTTTGCCTTCACCAATCGCATTATGAATCCCATTGGTTTAATGAGCGAGGTGCATCCTGATGCGTCATTGAGAGCGGCGTGTGATTCGGCCTTGATAAAATATTCCCAGTGGGAAAATGCCCTGGTACTAAACGAAGATCTCTACAAAACTGTAGTTGTGTACAAAGAAACAGATGAAGCCAAGGCGCTCACTGGTCTGAAGAAAAAGTTCTTAGCCGATATTCTAAAAGACTACCATCGTTTGGGGTTTGATTTACCCAAGGAAAAACGAGACTCTTTGAAGGTGATCAAAGATCGTATCGACCGGATCGGGTTGGAGTTCGATAAAAATATTACCGATTACACCGATACGTTGGTCGTGACTGAAGCCGACATGGAAGGCCTTCCGGAATGGTACAAGAAAGAGAAGGCTGCCGGAAACGGGCTCTACAAGATTGACATAAGCCGTCCCTCTCGGACGCCCTTTATGCGTTATTCCAAATCCGAAAGCGCCCGCCGTGCCCTCACGGAGAAATATCTCAACCGCGCGGCCGATAAAAACCTGGAGGTAATTCCCAAACTTGTCCAGGAACGCCAGAAACTGGCCCATGTGTTAGGCTATCGCTCCTACGCTGAATATTTGTTAGAGGACCGCATGCCTAAGTCACCGGAAGTGGTGTGGGCATTCGAGAAGGAACTCCGGGACAATCTCCGCCGAAAAGCCCAGGCGGAACACGACGAATTGGTGGCTATCAAACGAGAATTAACGGGCAAAGACGATGACGAAATCAACTACTGGAATATGTTCTATTACGAGAATATTCTGGATGAACGGAAGTACCGGTTAAATGATGAACTCATCAAGGAATATTTTGAATTGAACAATGTACGCCAGGGGTTGTTTGATATTACTCAAAAATTATTGGGTTTGGAATTTCGCCAGATGGAGAATCCCAGCGTGTGGCATCCTGATGTCACCATGTATGCCGTTTATGATGCGAAGAGTGGGAAGCAGTTAGGTTACTTTTATCTGGATCTCTATCCCCGAGAAGGGAAATACAGTCATGCCGCCCATTTTGGGATTCGCAAAGGGAAACGCACTCCCCAGGGATATCAATATCCCATGGCAGCCCTGGTATGTAATTTCCCCAAACCTACACCAGACCGACCATCTCTATTAAGGCATGGTCCGAATGGTGAGGTGGAGACCTTTTTCCACGAGTTTGGGCATTTGCTGCACGGCATGGTCACGAACGTGGATTACTGGTCCTATTCCGGCACCAGCGTAGATCGCGATTTCGTGGAAGCTCCCTCACAGATCTTTGAGAACTGGATCTGGGAAAAGGAATCTTTAAAACTGTTTGCTCACCATTATCAGACAGGAGAAGTAATTCCGGATACTTTGCTGGACAAGATGCTGGCCGCGAAAAACCGTTCTTCGGGAGGAGATTATTCCTTTCAGGTTTTCCTGGGAATGCTGGATTTAACTCTTTACGATCAGTGGGATCCCAACGGAGATGAATCGGTCTTGGACGTAGCCCGTCGGTTGCACAATGAAATTCTCACCTGGAAGGAAACCCCCGGTACGGCCCGTATTGCCAGTTTTGGTCATTTAAACGGCTATGCTGCCAGCTACTACGGCTATGCCTGGGCCCGGGTCTTGGCGCAGGACATGTTCTCGGTCTTTAAACAGGAAGGAATCCTGAATCCTGAGGTAGGCTTTCGGTTCCGCGAACAAGTATTAGCCCCTGGTGGCAGCCAGGAACCCATGGAGTTAGTACGTACATTCCTGGGGCGGGAGCCTAATACCCAGGCTTTAGTGGAAAGTCTCGGACTGTAGGAGTGATGATTCGACTTTTGGGAATCCTGTTTCTCTTAACGGGCCTTTGTGCCCAGGGCCAGATTGTAACAAGGGCATATACACAACCATTAAAGAATGCAACCACGAGGATTATTCTCCAGCAGGAAAATGATCCTGTATTCTATAGCGACGAACCGCGGTCAGCACTGCAAAGGGTGATCGTACAGCGGTGTGATCGTTTATTAGCGCAATTGAAGACGGAACCCGTGGACTGGACTCAAGTCCGAGAGGGAGTACAGGATGTAAAGGAAAGTCTGGATGATTTGCATCGCTTACGATATGACTTGGCCATTCCACAGCGAGAATCTCCCCGTGTGATTGTAAATTACTTTTCGTCGGGTTTCTGACGCGGGTGGAACCCTAACTCGCGGAAAATGAGCTGGGCTACTTCCTGGGCGATAGCATCGTTGGTGAGGCCGGTAGATTCCAGTTCCTGCCAGGCGTTGATTAGGATGTTAAGGTCTTCTTCGTTGGTGAAGATTTCATCTAGAACGGCGGCTGGAACGTCAAAATCCCTTAATCGCTGGTAAATGTTTAGGCGCGTTAAGTCCACCTATAAACTTACGAATAAATAAAACTGTGTGAGGAATCATTACATGGAAAAACACATTAAATACCTGTACATTATCGTCGTTACAGGATTTTTATCCCTGTCGTTGCAGCTTTGGTTTCAGTTAAAGGCGTTACACGACTTACAGGTGAAAGTGGAGGCCATCAGGGAGCTACTCTTCCGTTTTGTGTAATTGTACGCTAATGTAAGGGGCGGTAAATTTGCGCGTTTTACAGTGCTGTTTAACGAGCGATTTCGCTGAGATTTGGCGTCGTACCCAAGTGGTCTAAGGGAGCGGTCTGCAAAACCGCGATTCACCGGTTCGAATCCGGTCGACGCCTCGCTTTCGCCCGGGTGGTGGAATTGGTAGACACAAGGGACTTAAAATCCCTCGAGTGATGAGCTCGTGTCGGTTCGAGTCCGACCCCGGGTACACCGTTGGTGTTCGACGACAAAATCAGTATCAAAGGAGGCCTTACACCTTCTTTTTATTTTTAGGTTAAAAGTCCAAAT
>CAZBEL010000128.1:0-5036 GCA_964490885.1 uncultured bacterium | reverse complement strand
CCTCATGTATCTCATGTCGACCCTTTATCACCTGTTACCGGAAAGCCGGGCAAAACGAGTGTTCAATATTCTTGACCATTGCGCCATTTACGTATTAATCGCTGGAACTTATACCCCGTTCACTTTGGTGGTCTTACATGGCGGTTGGGGTTGGACCATGTTTGGAATTATTTGGGGGCTCGCCATCGCAGGGATTATTTTCAAAACCGTGGGGAAATTGAGGTATCCAGTTCTTTCAACCATTCTCTACGTAGCCATGGGTTGGCTCGTCATTATCGCCATTAAACCCTTGTGGCACGAGTTGCCCGTGGCTGGAGTGCTCTGGCTCGGTGCTGGTGGAGTAGCATACACTTTAGGGGTGGTTTTTTTCTCCGCAACGGGAATACGCTACAATCATCTCATCTGGCATTTGTTTGTCCTCCTGGGGACTACCTTCCACTTTATCGCCGTGCTGAAATATGCTACCTGATCTTCAATCCTCACCCACCTGTACAGCAAAGCTATAAAGGACTAAACAAAAAATACAAACCGTCTAGAGGAGGGCAATATGAAAAGCATTACATTGCTGCCAATACCAGCCTTGCTACTCTGTTTGGTCATATTTTTCAACTGTGATGATAGCTCCACCGAAAAAAATGAAGGTTATCCCCAGGAAGTCACTATAGAATTAATACCCGACGGATCTGGATTCCCCTACCTATGCCGCCTAGTGGGTAAAGGTCCCTTTCCGGTTGTACTCTACAATCACGGTGGTTTAGGAGAAAACGTTGGTGGTGACCTATTGGGGACTTCCAAAGGACTTGCTGAGGAAGGATATTTAGCACGGGCAGAAAAGCGTCGGGAGACGGTCTCCCTCAGCGGTCATCTTGATGAGGTGATAACCGCTCTAAATGACTTGCAATCCCATAGTGATGCCGTGTCCGACCGCACCGCACCGGGATTGTGGGATTTTCGCGCGGTGGCTTGCTTACCCTACAGGCAGCGATTTTAAAACCAGAAGGGGTCCAAGCCATTGTCCTCATGGCTCCTGCAGCGGGTGGCAACGCTCTCAACGAGGCCCTTCAACAGATATCGGCTATTACTGCTCCAGTATTAATCCTTGTTGCCGAAAACGACCTTTACCAAGATAACCACGTCCAGCTGGCAAATGACGTCTATAATGCTTTGTTAGCCCAAGGAAAAGACGCTACCCTGATTGTTTATCCAGGTTATGACGCCAATTGCGACAAAATCATCGATCAAAATGACGATGGACACGAATTCTTTTGGAAGGTTCAAGAGCCCTACTGGAGGGATGTTCTCGAATTTCTCGACAGAGTAATCGGATGAGGGATAAGAAAAACTACTCGATAATCAGGGATGGAATTACAGACTGAAGAAACAGTCGGTCAGAAATATTTACCTCTAAAATACAACGCCACATTTACCAAGCCAATCAGTACGGGTACCTCGACTAAGGGTCCAATCACAGCAGCGAAGGCTTCACCAGAATTAATTCCAAACACCGCCACAGCCACGGCAATAGCCAGTTCAAAATTGTTACTCGCTGCCGTAAACGACAGGGTTGTCGACTGTTGATAATCCGCACCGACCTTTTTACACAAATAAAAAGAAACTAAAAACATCACCACAAAATAAATGAGTAGTGGTACGGCAATCCTCACCACATCCAGCGGCAACTCAATTATATACTCTCCTTTCAACGAAAACATAACGACGATAGTGAACAACAGAGCAAAGAGTGTAACGGGGCTAATTTTAGGAATGAACTTCGTTTCGTACCATGGCCTGCCTTTCAAATTAATCAATGTAAATCGAGTCACAATCCCAGCCAGGAAAGGAATCCCCAGGTAAATAAAAACACTTTCTGCGATCTGACCAATGGTCACCTCTACCAGTGTTCCCGCTATTCCAAACCAGGTGGGTAGCACGGTAATAAATACATAAGCGTATACGGAATAGAACAGGACCTGAAACAGGGAATTGAACGCCACTAACCCAGCGGCATACTCGCTGTCACCTTTTGCCAACTCGTTCCATACAATGACCATAGCAATGCAGCGGGCCAAGCCGATCATGATCAGTCCATACATATATTCTGGATAGTCTCTTAGAAACACAATCGCTAATACAAACATTAACACCGGTCCGACAATCCAGTTTTGTACCAGGGATAATGTTAACACTTGCCAGTTGCGAAAAACCCGGCCCAGTTCTTCATATTTAACCTTGGCCAACGGCGGATACATCATGAGGATCAATCCAATGGCGATGAGCATATTAGTCGTCCCAACTTGGAACACATTCCAAAATTCAACGATCTGGGGAAATAAATAGCCGGAGAATACACCAATAAACATGGCCAAAAAGATCCACAGAGTTAGAAAACGATCTAAAAATGACAATTTGTTTATCACTTTGGGCATAGGGGCTCCCAGATTGATGATTTAATCCAGCCGAATGGACGCCACAGCCACGGCCCCAAAACAACCATAACCGTTATTCACCGTGGATTCGTCTTTATGATACGTGTTGGGAATGAAGGTTATGGAGGCATTTCCATAACGGGTGAGGTTCTCATCAAAGCCTACGATCATAATGCTCAACGGATCACCCATATCTGCGCGCCAATTGAATTCCACCGTCTCTACGGTATTGCGAGCTCCCTCAAGGATCGTTTCGAGCGTGTCGTTTGCAAACATGAGAAAGACACTATACTGATAAACGTCATCCCGAAGCAGAAGATCAAAACTTGCCTGCTTTGCTGGGGAGTCAACGATATAACTATCCAGACGAGGTTTCAATGGTACGGTAGCGGTGGCAGTAAGGGTGGGTAGGCTATCGGCAGTGATAGTAAGTTGGTACGTATGCCCGTAGAGCGGTGTAAACGTACTGTCAAAATAATATCCTGAATATAGGGTGTCAGAACTATGCTGAAAGGTCCACTCCTCGTTAGTACCCTCATCGACGACGGTAACAATAGCATTTTGAACGGTGGGATCAACTTCAAAAGAGTAAATTTCCTCGGTGGTCATAGTTCGTTGCACGTGAACAAAGGAGCTGCCGGCCACACTGTCCGAACGTACTATGCCCATAATATTCAGGCTTTCTATATACTCCGTATCGACGATATGCTCCGGCATGGGCCCCGGTTCGTAAGGCATATCACACCCCAGTACAACTAAGAGTAGAACAATGAATGGTAGTTGTTTAAAAAGCTGCATCCTAAAACTTTATGGTATACCCTACTGAGACGGAAGGCAGGAATTCAAAATCGTACCCGTAATAACCGTAATTGGGAATGTAGAAATAGTATGCTGGATCGCGGTGGAGAAAAAGCAGGTTCCGCACGGTCATGTTCAAGTAAGCGTCCAACCCACCCAGATACTCGGCTAAATAGTAGCCAAAGCCACTGCGTAACCTCTTCTTCCAGCCAATGTCCCAGGTAAGGCGGGGAGGATAGCGAACGTTATTCCGTTCTGGGGTGATGGAAGTGGCAAAGGCACCCAGGGAGTTATGCAAGGGATCATACTGGTAGTGCATGAGTTGGCCTGTTTCCCAGGTTCGGGGAAAACCGGAAGTATACTGGAACGTGGAGCTAGCGGTGATGTCCGGCGTAAGCTTGTACATGAGTACCATCTTGAGATTATGGGGCTGATCCCCGTCAAAAATCACGGTCTTGTTATTCATGATTGAAGGATAACGGCGCAGTCCCCGGGACCACGTATAACTGACCCAACCCGACAACCGCCTAATTTCACCTCGGACCAAGATCTCCATCCCGTACGATTCTCCCTCTCCCTCTTCAATGATCTTATCCGTGGACTCGGCCAGCCAGTTGTTGCTATAAGTACTTCGATAGAGACGGTTTAACTTTTTATAATAAGCGCTCACAGAATAATCCAGTTTCTCACCAAGTTTCCCTTCCAATCCCAAGATGTGATGAATGGAATTGATGGGCTTTTGCTGATCTATGGCGGTATAATACTCTAAGAACTGCACAAATTCGTCATTCTTTGAATCCATACTGGTGAGGTATTGATAGTAATGACCATAGGCTACCTTCAACGTGGTGTTCCCGAAGTGGAGACTCATCGAAAGGCGTGGTTCCGGTTGCCATTGCGCTTGCTTTATACTGCGGGAATTACGCAACCCTAAATTGAGTAACAAGGGGCCTAACTCTATTTGATCCTGGATAAAGAGGGCCTGAAACTCCGTGTGATAAATAGAAGGATTGCGAGCTTCCGTAGACCGTCCCAACTCATGGGTAAAAGACAAACGATTGACTTCAAACCCAAATTTCAAAGTTTGATTCCGGAAGGCGTACCATTTCAGGTTGGCTTTGAAGGTATTGTCAGAGATGGAATTTTCAATCCTGGTGTTGAAATCCAACAGAATATCCAAAGCGGTTGTGGTATCCTTGGCCAAATAACCGAAATATGTACGGTTGTCCACCTGAGAGCGAGAATGGTAGACATGGGTCTCCAGCATGAGATTGGGTTTTAGAATCGTATTGGTGTAGAGCCCGTAAGCCCGATTACTGGTATTGGTGATGAACCCTTCCCGTAATTCTTCGAAGAGTTCGTCCGGGAAAAAGACGAAAATATTATCCGCTGAATAGTCCATATAATCCCGGGCATAGAAACCGGAAAAGCGCAGGCGGGTCTTGCCCAGACGGGTTAAGAGTGTAGAGTTGAAGTCCATCATTACGTTTGGGGAGCCCATGATGACGCGCAACATTAGATCGGTGAGGAAACGTCCGGAGATCATGGCCGTGGTCTGCTCATTTACCGGGAACTCCACAGCCCCCGTAATTCCGGAGATGGAAGGACGAAATTCCCCGTGTGTCTCCCGGTTATTCCCTTCCCGGGTAGCAATATTCAAAATAGAAGCATTACGCCCGCCATATTCGGCATCGAAACCACCCACCAACATTTCAATATTCTTAATGGCGTAAGGGTTGAAGATGGCATGGGAAGCTAAGAGATCGGAAGAGCACACGTCTGAACTCCAGTCACATTCAGAAATCTCGTATG